>NZ_ATYG01000030.1:0-26407 GCF_000427565.1 Carboxydothermus ferrireducens DSM 11255 | reverse complement strand
CGGGTAGAAGTAAGTCCCCAAAAGATTCAGGAAGCATTAAATTCTCTTACCTTTACTGAAGTTGAAATAAACGGTCAAAAGCTTCTAATCAAAATGCGGCCTACTGAGGTAGCCAATAAGATTTTAAGAGTTTTAAGGATAGCACCACCGAAGAACATAATGCCCCTGGAAGATGCAAAAGAGTTCACCTGGTAGGTGTGTAGGTACAATTTGCGCATCTTCAGGGATAAAAATGCCCATTTTTCAAGGGTTCCAGGATTTTAACTGACAAAGTCGGGAAAAGAATATAAAAATAAATTGGACATTATGTCCATTTATTGCCAAAGAAAAGCACTTACGTTAAAATATTTAAAAAATAAATTTTTTTAATTTATAATATTTTTGCATCAAATAAAAATTTTAATGAAAAGAGATGCCGGGTTGATGATTATGAGCGGTATAAACAAGATAAAAAAACTTCGGGAAGAAAGGAAAATGAGCAGGAAAGAACTAGCGGATAAGCTTCAGATTTCCTACTGGGCTTTAAGTAAATATGAAAATAACGAACGCACCCCTGATATTACCCTTTTACGGAAAATTGCTCAAGAATTTGGAGTAAGTATTGAATACCTTGCAGGACTTTCCGACGAAAACCTTCTCCTTTCAACTTCCCCAGTAATCCAAAAAATCCTTCAACTTCCACCTGAAGCTTTAAACGAAATCGATCTTTTTGTTGATTTTTTAAATTATAAATATAAGTTAAAAGCAAAATAAACCCAAAAAAAGCACTGCAATTTAGGCGCAGTGCTTTTTGTAGCTTTTAAATTATACCCCATTACCGAGTTCAAATTTTTTATGGATGGCATTTACCGCTCTTTCCACCGCATCTTCCGCAATAATGCAGGAAACCTTTATTTCGGAAGTGCTGATCATCTGAATATTGATATTTTCTTCATAAAGGGCTTCAAACATCTTAGCTGCTACCCCGGGATAGGTAACCATACCAGCACCAACAATCGACACCTTGGCCACCTTTTCATCATAAGTATAACCTCTGGCGGAAAGCTTTTTGACCACATCTTCCAAAATTTCGACAGTTTTTGCCAGGTCATTTTTTCCTATGGTAAAAGATATATCGTTTTGTCCTTCTTCTTTTCCTGCACTCTGGATAATCATGTCAACGTTAATGTTATGGGCGGCCAATTCGGAAAACAAGCGATACGCCACCCCGGGCTGATCGGGAACACCAAAAACCCCGATTTTAACCACATTTTTATCATGGGCAACTCCCGTTACAACACCCTTTTTCTCCAAATCTCTTTCCTCCTTTAAAACCGTACCTTCGTTATAATTAAAGCTTGACCTTACATGGACTTCAACTTTATAATTCCGGGCAAAATCGACCGAGCGGGGTTGCAAAACCACCGCCCCTAAACTTGCCAGTTCTAACATTTCCTCGTAGGATATCTCTTTAATTTTCCGGGCATCGGGCACGATCCGGGGATCTGCCGTATAAACCCCGTCCACGTCGGTATAAATCTCGCAAATATCGGCCTTCAAGGCCGCCGCCAGCGCCACCGCCGTGGTGTCGCTTCCTCCACGGCCGAGGGTGGTAATATCGCCCTCTCGATTTACTCCCTGAAAGCCGGCCACCACAGCTACCTTACCGGAATTTAAACAAGCGATAACCCTTTCCGGTTTAATTTCGGTAATCCGCGCTTTGGTGTGTACTTCATCGGTATAAATACCGGCCTGCAACCCGGTAAAAGACCGGGCGGGTACCCCCAGTTCGTGTAAAGCCATAGCTAAGAGAGCAACGGAAACCTGTTCCCCCGTAGATAAAAGCATATCGATTTCCCGGGCCGGAGGGTTTGGACTTATTTCTCCCATAAGATCTAAAAGTTCATCGGTGGTATCCCCCATAGCAGAAACCACCACCGCCACCCGGTGCCCTGCCCGATAGTATTCGGCAACCCTTCGCGCCACATTTTTTATTCTTTCAGGATTAGCCACGGAACTGCCGCCGTATTTCTGAACTACTAACAATCTCCTTCCCCCTTGTAATTTATTAAATCAATAGCTCCCCGCTCTTCCGGACGGGTATAGATAATTTCAGCTTCCACATTAAATTTTAAAAATGCTTCTTTTATTGCTCTTCCTACCGCCTCACCCTCTTTAGCTAAAGCAATTACCGTAGGCCCGCTTCCGCTTAAAGCTACTCCGTAAGCTCCCGCTTTCTTAGCTTCCTCTACTACCTGATAAAAGCCTGGTATCAGTTGACTGCGGTAGGGTTGATGCAAATAATCTTCCATACCTATTTGTAAATATTCATACTTTTTTAAGCAAAAAGCAGCAATTAAAAAGGAAACCCGATTAACATTTAGCACCGCCCGGGAAAAGGGAATTTCCGCCGGCAGTATCTGCCGGGAATCGGCGGTTTTTAACTGAAACTTGGGTATAGCAACCACTACCTCTACCTCGGGAACGGGAAGTTTCAGGTATTTTACCTTATCCCGGTCGAACCCGGAAACCACCACACCCCCGAGAAGAGCCGGTGCTACATTATCGGGATGTCCTTCTAACTCGGTAGCCAGGCGTAAAAGCTCATCCTTCGGCAGCGGATTTCCCAGGTAAGCGTTCGCTGCTACCAGACCACCAACAATAGCAGCAGCACTGCTGCCAAGCCCCCGGGCTAACGGTACGCGATTTTTCAGGGTTAACTTTAAGTTTCGGGGCGTCTTTCCTAACCTCTCAAATATTTTAGTTATAGCAACGTAAACAAGATTATTTTTATCCCTGGAAATTAACTCAGCCCCATCCCCAAAAACTTCTATTTCCAGTTCCTTTGTCGATGGCCCAAGGCTTACTTCATTGTAAAAGGAAAGAGCCATCCCCACCGCATCAAAGCCAGGACCTAAATTTGCCGAAGTTGCTGGAATAAGTACGCAAACCATAATTACACCTTATAAGATAATTTTTAAAACTTCGTTATAATCCGGTTCCACCACTGCCGGCTGATTGGCATTTTGTTTTAAAGCATTGTCCGGGTCCTTTAACCCGTGACCGGTTAAAACCAAGACCACCACATCGTCCTGGTTAAACTCGTGCTCCCGGCGGTATTTTAACAATCCCGCCACGCTGGCCGCCGAAGCTGGCTCGGCCATAAGACCTTCTTTTCTTGCCAAAAGCCGGTAAGCTTCGATAATTTCTTCATCGGTTACATAAGAAATTTTTCCTCCCGATTCATTGGCCGCCGCCACCGCTCCCTGCCAGCTTGCCGGATTGCCTATTCTAATGGCAGTAGCTATTGTCTCGGGATTGGGAATCGGCTCCCCCTTAACAATGGCCGCCGCACCTTCCGCTTCAAACCCCATCATTTTAGGAAGTTTTTTAGTTTTACCAAAGTCATAATACTGTTTAAATCCCCGCCAGTATGCGGTAATATTGCCGGCATTACCCACAGGAATAAATAAGTAGTCCGGCGCATCCCCCAAAACGTCGCAAATTTCAAAGGCTGCTGTTTTCTGGCCTTCAATTCGGTAGGGATTTATCGAATTAACTATAGCTATTGGATGATTTTTCCCAATTTCCCGCACCAATTTTAAGGCTTCATCAAAATTTCCTTTAATGGCAATTACTTTTGCTCCGTAAAATAACGCCTGGGCTAACTTCCCCAAAGCGATATTTCCTTCGGGTATCAAAACCACACACTTTAAACCCGCTTTGGCCGCATAGGCCGCCGCTGCCGCCGAGGTATTGCCGGTGGAGGCACAAATTACCGCCCGGGCTCCCTCTTCCAAGGCTTTGGCAACCGCCACCACCATTCCCCGGTCTTTAAAAGAGCCGGTTGGGTTTGCTCCTTCAAATTTCAGATAAACCCTGGCCCCTACCCTTTGGGAAAGATAAGGTGCGTAAATTAACGGCGTATTACCTTCGTTTAAAGTTAACAGGGGAGTTTTTTCGGTAACTGGCAAATACTCCCGGTAAGCTTTAATTACTCCTTCCCAGCGCATTTAAAAATCCCCCTCAGCTCTTATTACGTTGGCAATTTCTCGCACCGTAGACATCCCTTTTAAGATGGAAACCGCATCTCTGATATGCCGCTCTTTTACCCGGTGGGTCATAACCACCAGCTCTGCTAAATCTTCGATAGAGCGTTTTTGAATAACCGAAGCTATGCTAACCCCCTGGTTACCAAACACCTGGGCAACCGAAGCCAAAACCCCGGGTTTATCTTCCACCACAAGTCTAATATAATACTTGGTGCTAATTTCCCCGATAGGTTTTACCGGCTTTTCCAGGTAACAGGTACACCCAATTCGTCCGGTATCGTGGTGGCTAATATTTTTTACCGCCTCAATGATATCCCCCACCACAGCACTGGCAGTAGGGAACTCTCCCGCTCCTCGGCCGTAAAACATCAGAGGTCCCACCGCATCCCCTTCCACAAAAATGGCGTTAAAAACATCATTAACCGCCGCTAAAGGATGGCTCTGGGGAATAATGGTAGGATGTACCCTTACCTCAATCCCTTCCTCATCTTCTTTGGCAATCCCCAGCAATTTTATAACTCCACCCAGCTCCCGGGCGTACTGAATGTCAATGGGAGTAATCCGGGTAATCCCTTCGGCATACACATCTTTAAAAGTCACCCGGGAGTTAAACGCTATGGAGGCTAAGATGGCAAGCTTTCTTGCCGCATCAAACCCTTCCACATCGGAAGTTGGGTCCGCTTCGGCATAGCCTTTTTCCTGAGCTTCTTTTAGCACCTCTTCATAGGGAGCACCGTATAATGACATTTTGGTAAGCATATAATTGGTAGTTCCGTTGATGATTCCGATAACTTCTTTAAAATTGTTTCCCGCAAGGCTTTCCTTTAAGGTTCTAATAATGGGGATTCCCCCGGCCACACTGGCCTCAAATAAAAAGTCTACTCCCTGTTCTTCATGCGTGGCAAAAAGCTCCCGGCCATGTTCGGCAACCATGTCTTTATTCGCGGTTATTACACTTTTGCCGTTTCGCATTGCCTGTAAAACGTAATCCAGAGCCGGTTTAATCCCGCCCATCACTTCTACCACAATTTTTATTTCCGGATCATCAATTACCTCCCGGGGGTTTTCGGTAAATAAATTTGAAAGCTCGGGGTAAGTTTTTTGATACTTTTCGAGATTTCTTACCAAAACCCTGGCAATTTCCACTTCTACGCCCAAGGTGTTATAAATTTTTTCCCGGTGGGAGTTTAAAACTTTATAAACTCCCCGGCCCACCGTACCAAAACCCAGAAGTCCAATTTTGACCGCTGCCATTTCCTCTCCCCCTTGTTTTTTTGTTTTTAACTCTGGCCTACTAACTCCACTTTGCTTACTCCATCCATTTGGCTTAACGCCTCTAAAAGCTCCTCTATACTCACCTTCATTTCTTCGGTTTCTATGCTGATGGTTACATTGGCAATTCCTCCCAAGGGCAGGTTTTGATTGATTGTTAAAACGTTACCCTGGTACTGGGCGATAAAGTTCAAAACTTTAGATAGAACCCCGGCCCGGTGTTCCAAGTTTAACGCCAAAGTAATAATTTTCCCCGAAGCTTTATGGTAAAAGGGAAAAACCCCGTCTTTATACTTATAAAAAGCGCTCCGGGAAATCCCCACCTTTTCCACCGCCTCATTGACCGTAAGCTCCGGCCTTTTGCTAAGTAACTCCTTGACCTCGGCGGTTTTCCGGATGGCTTCCGGAAGAATGTCCACAGCCACCAGTAAAAATTTGGTCTTTTTCATTTTCCTACCCCTCTATGTCCTTGTAGGGTGGATTTTTATCCGTAATTGGTAGACATTATAACATTGTTTTCCCTGTTTGACAAGATGTTTTGGTAAATTTACGCATAAAAAAACAACCTGCTTTAAATTAAAGCAAGTTGTTACCCTTTCGCTAATTTTTTGGGATAAATATCACTCCTGGCAAATCTTTAAAATGTTGGTCGCTGGTAACCACCTGGTAATTATAGGCAGATCCGGTTGCCAAAACAATAGCATCCGCCATAGGCAAGCCAAAGCGCAGAGCTATCTCAGCAGCCCCCAGAGCCAGGCTGATATCAAAAGGAACTACTTTTGTCTGCTGCATCTGTGCTGAAACCAATAAAGCCTTTTCTTTTCCCTGCTCTCTCCAAATCTTCTTTGTCACTTCATAAATTACAATCGTTGGTGTAATTATCTCTTCAGGTTTATTAAAATAAGGAGCATAATCTTCGGCCAGCGGACCGTCTGCTAAAAATTCAAGCCACCCGCATGAGTCTATAAGGATCAAAGCCGCTCCTCCTCATCCCGTTCTATATTTGTATCCATCCCTCGTAAATAACCGCGTAGCTCATTGAGAGGGCGACTTGGAATCAATCTAATACTCCCGTTTTCTACAAGAACGTGCAGCCGTTGTCCCTTCTTAATTCCCAGGGACTTACGTACCTCAGCCGGAAGAACAATTTGGTACTTACTGGAAACCACCACTTCCGCCATCAAACTTTACCTCCTTTTACAAATATTTATCGTTAATATTAATGTATAACATAAAAATAAAACCGTCAATGTAAAAAACCCGCTCCCTTTAAAGAGCGGGTTTTTCATTAAATTATGATGCAAATTAAACCGCCGCCGCCGTCGTTGACAATCCGCTGCAGGGTTTCCTGCAGTTTGACCTGGGCATTTTCCGGCATCCGGTGGAGCTTGTTTTGAATACCTTCCCGGACTAAGTCGTGGAGGGACTTACCGAAAATTTCCGACTCCCAGATTTTCTTGGGATTTTCCTCAAACTCTTTTAGCATATACTGCACCAGCTCTTCGCACTGCTTTTCGGTGCCGATAATCGGTGTAATCTCGGTGGTAATATCCGCCCGGATGATATGCATGGACGGAGCACTGGCCCGAAGTCTTACGCCAAAGCGGTTACCCTGGCGGATTAATTCCGGCTCCTCTAAGTTCATTTCTTCCAGCCGTGGAGTGACTACCCCGTAGCCGGTTTCCTTTACTTCTTTTAGGGCTATAGCAACTTTATCGTATTCCTTCTTGGCATAGCTTAATTCTTTCATAAGCCGCAGCAGCTCGTGCTCGCCTCTTATGGCATAGCCGGATACTTCCTCCAAAACCCGGTAGAATAAACCTTCTTTGGCGGCAACTTTAATGCTTGCCTGCCCGGTACCCATATCAAGGTTTTCTAATTCAACGTTATCCACATACTCGTTTTCGGAAAGTCTGGCCACAGCGTTGTTGATGTCTTTTACTTTTTTCACATTTTTTAAAGCTTCATGCACCGCTGACGTAAACTTTTCTTTTAACCAGTGGGTTGCATCTAACTCTTCAATCCACTGCGGCAGGTTAAAGTTGACATCCACCAGCGGAAATTCATATAAGAGATTCTCTAAAAGGGCGTTTAAGTCATTTATGCCAATTTCCGCAACATCAACCGGCACTACCGTAACGTCGTACTTTTGCTCCAATTCTTCTGCCAAAGCTTTAGTTTCCGGAGCATTGGGGTGGGTTGAGTTTAAAACTATAATAAACGGCTTTTCTAACTGCTTTAGCTCCTCTACCACCCGTTCTTCCGCCGCGAGATAATTTTCCCGGGGGATATCGGTAATAGAACCATCGGTAGTTACCAGAAACGCCATAGTAGAGTGATCGGTAATCACTTTCCGCGTTCCGATCTCCGCCGCTTCCGCGAAGGGAATTTCTTCATCAAACCAGGGGGTTAAAACCATCCGCGGACCGTCTTCTTCCTCATAGCCCAAAGCTCCCAAAACCGGATAACCTACCACATCCACCAAGCGAACATTAGCTTTTACACTGCTGTTGATATTAATTTCGATAGCTTCGTTGGGAATGAATTTTGGTTCGGTGGTCATAATCGTTCTTCCGGCACCGCTCTGGGGCAGCTCATCCTTGGCCCTTTCCCGGTCGTAAACGTTTTTAATGTTGGGTAAAATTAAAAGTTCCATGAATTTTTTAATTAAGGTAGATTTCCCCGTCCGAACCGGACCAACTGCGCTAATATATATATTGCCAGAAGTTCTTTGGGCAATATCCCGAAATAAATCCACCCTTTCCATTACGCTACCTCCTTCGCCCTGTATATTTAAATCTTATTGAGGACAAGATAGGTTTTATTAATATCCTCGCTAAAATATATTGGGGCGAAGGAAGTTTTATTACTATTTTTAAAAATTTAATTCTTCTTTTTTAGCTCGCGTCATTAAACCAAAAAGTCCTTCTCGAGGGGACAGACCGGCAAACAGCACCTTATATAACGCCTCGGTAATTGGCATCTCCACTTCTAACCGTTGGGCTAACTGATATGCCGCCCGGGTTGTTCTAATCCCTTCCACCACCATATTTATTTCTTTCTGGGTTTCTTCAAGGGATTTGCCTTCCCCGATTAAAATCCCGGCCTTGTAATTCCTACTGTGCCGGCTGCCCGCAGTCACAAAAAGGTCCCCCAAACCGGATAAACCCATAAACGTTTCCTTTTTGGCTCCAAGCTTAATTCCCAGGCGGGTAATTTCAATAAGTCCCCTGGTCACCAAAGCTGCACGGGTATTATCTCCAAGACCCAGTCCGGTACAAATTCCAGAAGCAATGGCGATAATATTTTTTAAACTTCCGCCCAATTCCACTCCCGTTAAATCATCGTTGGTATAAACGCGGAAGTATTCGGTAGAAAAAAGATCCTGTACTTCCTGAAGTTTTTCCGGAGAATACCCGGAAACTACAATCGCCGTCGGAATTCCCCGCCCGACTTCTTCGGCGTGGCTGGGACCGGATAAAATCGTATAGTTGTCGCGGTATTCCGGTAACACTTCGGTAAACACCGCAGACATTCTTAAAAGGCTTCCTTCTTCAATCCCTTTGGCAGTATTGACAAGAATCTGCTCAGGTTTAAAATACGGTTTTATTTTTTGTAAAAGGTCTCGAAACGCCTGGGAAGGTACCGCCGCGACAAGAAAATTAGCATCTTTAAGTGCAAATTCTAAGTCAGCGGTAGCAATTAGTTCGTGAGAAATTTTTACCCCTGGAAGATATCTTTTATTTTCCCGCTCACTGTTTATTTCTTCAATTACCGCCGAATCCCGTCCCCAGAGCACCGTATTTACGCCTTTTTGGGCTAAAAGATTGGAAAGGGCCGTCCCCCAGCTTCCGGCCCCCAGCACAGCAACTTTAATACTACCCATGGCATCTTCACCCGTTAGCCATTTTTCCTGGTACCAATTTTATTTTCGGTACCGGATAGTAACCTCTTAATATTATCCCGGTGTCGGTAAAAAATCATTACCGCAAGAAAGATTCCCAAATAAATGTAAGACCAATCTAATCCAAATAAAAGCATAATTAGTGGAATTGATAATCCACAAACAATTGAGCCCAGGGAAACGTAACGGCTAATAAGCATCACCGTAAGCCAAATAAAAAAAACCACAACCGTAACTTTAATGGAGGTCATAATTAAAACCCCAAAAGTAGTAGCAACAATCTTGCCCCCATGAAACTTTAAAAAAATTGAGTAAGCATGGCCAATTACAACAAAAAACGATGCTACCAGAGCCCCCCGTTCACCGGCTAAAAGGGACCCGATATAAACCGCCAACATCCCTTTACCCACATCGCCAATAGCGGTTATAGCTCCAGGATAAGGGCCGAGGTTCCGGTAAACATTGGTAGCACCAATATTGCCGCTCCCTTTTTTAGTTATATCGACACCCCAGAGATATTTTGAGGTAAGATAACCAAAGGGTACCGAACCTAAAATATAGGCCAGTAAAGCAGCTAAAATAATCAAGTAGTTCTCCCCCGCTCCCGTAAAACAAACTTAAGTGTGGTACCTTCAAAACCGAAATTTTGTCTAAAGACATTTTCCAGGTATCGCAAATAAGAAAAATGCATGAGCTCCGCATCATTAACAAACAAAGCAAAAGTTGGGGGCTTCGTCTCAATCTGGGTAGCATAGTAAATTTTCAGCGGTCTTCCCCGATCTGCCGGCGGTGGATTTAAAACCACCGCCTCCCGGAGTACTTGATTTAAAATACTTGTAGCCACCCGCTTTTGGTGTTCAAATGAAACTCTATCTACAAGCTCCATTAATTTGTTCAATCGTTGACCGGTTTTGGCCGAAACAAAAATTACCGGTGCATATTTTAAAAATCCCAATTCAAAATAAATATGTTCTTTGTATCTATCGGCAGTTTTGGCATCCTTTTCAATCAAATCCCACTTATTTACAACTATAATAACTCCCCGACCGTATTCGTGAATAAGTCCGGCAATTTTTTTATCCTGTTCCGTTACCCCCTCTTCGGCGGATATTACCAAAAGCGCTACATCGGCTCGCCGGATGGCTTTTATCGAACGGTTAACGCTGTACCTTTCCAAATCTTCCTCAATCCTGCTTTTCCGCCGCATGCCCGCCGTATCTATTAACAAATACGGCTTACCCTGATACCACATTGGAGTATCTATGGCATCCCGGGTAGTTCCGGGAATGTCCGACACTACCACCCGCTCTTCGCCTAAAAGGGCATTTACCAAGGAAGACTTACCAACATTGGGTCTACCCACTACCGCAATTTTTACCACCGGGTTCTCGTCTTCATAATCTTCGGGAAAATTTAGTTTTGAAATAACGAGGTCCAGAAGGTCTCCAACGTTTGTACCGTTGGCAGCAGAAATAGGAAAGGGCTCCCCTAAACCCAAACGGTATAAGTCGTAAAAGTTTGCAGGAGGATTTAAATAATCATCTACTTTGTTGGCTACTAAAATCACCGGCTTATCCGATTTTCTGAGGTTTTTGGCAACAGCTTCATCGGTAGAGGTAATGCCTTCACGGCTGTCACAGACAAATAAAATTAAATCCGCCTCATTAATGGCTTTTTCTATCTGCTCCCGCACTTTGGTAGTGATAAGGTCTTCGGAAAACTCCAGGCCGCCTGTGTCTATTAAATCGAAAACCTTTCCCTGCCACTCCGCTTCACTGTACAATCTATCCCGGGTAACACCCGGGGTATCTTCCACAATAGCAATTCTTTCGCCGATAATCCGGTTAAACAAGGTGGATTTGCCTACATTTGGTCTACCAACTATTGCTACCACCGGTTTTCGCATCTTTTCACCTCCCAAACTGCTTAATTACCGCTAATAGCTCCTGAGGCGTTAAAACCGGATATACGGGCATTTTAAGTTTTAAGGCTACTTCATCAACGGTTAAATCGTCTAAAAACCGGTTATCTCCTTCTTTTACCATTATATCCGGAATTACAAGATAATCAAAGCTCTTAGGTTCAACTTCCCGCAAAATATCGTGCCCGGTTAAAAGTCCTGCTACCGTAACCTCCGGCCCAAATAAGCCGTTTTCCAGAGGAAGTAAAGTAATGTTTAATCCCGGAATATCGTTTAAACGCTCCACCAAAGGCGCTAAAATCTTCCCACCTAAAATTCCGGTTATAAGTCCAACCTTCTGCGGTATTACTTTTTCCGGTAATCTTTTTAATACCCGCTTCATCTTATCAACAAAATCCCTGACGATTCCCACTCCATTTTCGTACTGGGGAAATCCTTCGTAAAATTCCCGGCCGGGTATCTTTTTCTCCGCCAAAAGAAAAAACTCATCGGAAGGATAAATTAGCCTTGTTCCCAGTTCTTTTTTTAACCTGCGTCCGTATTTCAGGGCAAGATCAACTACAGCGATAGCTTCTTCTTTAGAAAAACGGCGCAATTTTTTATTTTTCCGAAAGCGGGTTAATCCCACCGGTACTAAAGCAATCGATTGAACCGCAGGAAAAAGTTTTACTAAATCGTTTATGCTCTTTTCCAAAACTTCCCCATCATTAATACCGGGAACCAAAACCAACTGCAGATGAAAAGCTATACCGTTTTGCGAGAAAAACTCTAATTTTTCTAAAATATCTCCGGCTTTCTTATTTCCTAAAAGCAGGCCTCGAATCTTAGGATCTGTGGCATGGACCGAAATATAAAGTGGAGACAACCGTTCTTTAATTATCCGCTGAAAATCAGCATCGGTTAAATTGGTTAAGGTGATATAGTTTCCGTGGAGGAATGACAAGCGATAGTCGTCATCCCTAACATAAAGGCTTTCCCGCATCCCGGGCGGCAACTGGCGCACAAAACAAAAAAGGCAGTGGTTTTCACACTCGCGAATCCCATCAAAAACCGAACTTTCAAAGATAAGGCCCAAATCTTCAAGCCCGGAATTTTTAACTTTAATTTTCCGAATTTTACCGTTTTTTTCTTTAATTTTTAAAGTATAACTTTTCTTTAAAGTTAAAGTCTTGTACTGAATATAATCCAAAAGTTTTTGACCGTTTATTTCCAAAAGCTCGTCTCCGGGATTGATACCGAATTTATAAGCCAGGCTTTCGGGTATTACTTCTGCAATCTTGACCATAAAAAACCCCTGCTTCTTTAAATGTTTTCTTTCAAATTATCTTTTAACCGGTTTATTTCTGTCAAGATAATTTTAATAATATCGTCTCGCTTTTTTTTCCGAAAGCCCCAAAGATTAAAACGCCAGTAAAAAAGCTCTAATTGCGTAAAATAAGGATTTAAGTCCAAGGTCAATACCTGATTTTTTTTAGCGATTAGTTCTATAAAATTATCAACGATGGTTTTTAAAAGACTATCTTCAAAGGTCGAAACGGCCAAAACTTCAATTTCAAACAACTCTCCAAGTTTATACAAAACATTTCGTTTTAAATCCTGCGAGCTTTTAAAAAAAAATTTCCAATCTCCTTTAAAACTAAAGTGCTACGACAAAGTATTATTAGCATCGAAACTCCCCTTAATTTTTTTTACTTCTGCGGTAAATTTAACATAAGCTTTACGCGTACCCCAGAGAACCAGAGGTCTTCCAATAAAAACCAACTTTAACCGTCTTGAAAGAAATCCGCCCAATTTCATCGGAAAATTTACATGGTTAACGGCATTTACCACCTTAATCATTTCCCCAAACTTTGCCGCAAGGTAGTTTAAAACCGGTTCCACTACCAAATTTAGCGATCTTCGCCCCAGTACGTACACCTCATTACCGAATTCATCCTGACCGCAATAAAAAAAAGAACCGTGTTCTTCCTTCTCCTGTTTTTCGTATAGGGGCATCTCCATAATTTCTTTATTATCCGGTATGCGCTCCATCGGCAAATGGCCCAAATGGATTGCCGCCATTATTACCGAAGAATGGGCACCACCGTAGCAGTGGTAAATTATTTTCATCTTCTCTCCCCTTTAACCGGAACGGGATGGAGAGGGGCTCCCTCCATCCCGCCTTTTCTTATTTTGTTTCCTCATCCTTTTGTTCTTCCTTTTTGCCTTCTTTCCGCCGGGGTAACATACTGCTTGTTACCTCCCGGGAAATAAAACTCCCAAGCCGCTCTTTGGCCCCACTTATACTTCCGGCACTTATGAGTAAGAAAGCACCACCTAAGATTAAAGCAGCTATAAGGACGATAAAAAAGTTTCGCCATGCTCCGGGAGATTTGGCTACGTCGCTTCGCATTCCCTGAGCTGTACCCTGGGTTCCGGGTATTGAAGTAGCCACTCCCAGGACTTTAGGTATAGCATCGGCAAATAACTGGACCCCTTTTTCCGCTTCATACCGTTTGTTGGTGTGAGTTCCTACTTCAATTAAAAGAGCGGTAGGCATTAAATCCTGATTGTAGTTGCCCTTACCTATATAGATACCTTTAATTAAACCTGGATGGGTTTTATCAACGTAAGCTTTCATCTTCCGGGCAAAATCCAGATTCGCAGCCATTTGCGGATTTTGCCGGCCCACCACCAAACGGATTTTGGTTACCTTTTGCCCCTGAATATTTTTCTCGTAAAAATCCGGGTCGGGTACAGCATCCCGGTGAACGTCTAAAATTGCTATCGGCCGTTTTTTCATTAAACGCACCGCCGTCCGCCGGGAACGGTGGTAAGCGTTGGCATCGTGGGGATCATGGGGAGTTCGATCGTAAGCTACCTTTATTCCCATCCTGCTGAGCTTATCGGCTAAGGCTGCACCAACCTTGTAAATGCCACCCCGGGCCGGAATATTTGCCTTTCCATCGGAGGGCTGATAAGCTTCATCGCTATGGGTATGGTACATGGCCACAATACCTTTTTTCTTTGGCATAGCACCGGCAGGTAACACAACCCGCTCAAAATATTCTTTATAACCCAGCAAAATTTGGTCTTCTCCCAGATACTGGGCGTAAGCCCTTTCATGGTCCACCCGGGTTATCTTGTAATGCCGGTCATCTTCCGTGATAATTTCATCCCCTATAGCTACCTTTCGGGCCATTTTATCTAAAACCCGACCGTTTTCATCATAAATGGTAATGTAAAAATTACCACTGTGTTCCGCAAGCTCACTATTTAGTTCGGAAGTAAAATACCTTTCTCCGTAAACCGGTAGAGGGAATAGAAGTATCAGTAAAATTACCAGCAGGGGTAGAAAATTAATTGTTCTTATTTTCATTTTCCTTCGCCTCCCCGGTGATTCCTAAACTACTGGTAAGCTCCGGTTCAGGATTTTTTAACCCTTCTAAAAGCTTTTGGTCCCTCTTTTCCGTAGCAGGTCCACCTTGAAGCCTTTCCCTGGTTTCCCCCACCACTTCCGCCAAAATTACCGCTAAAATCCCTGCCACCACGATTCCGTCAAACACCCCACCGCCACCAAGATCTACTCTTCCCGGCGTATTAGTAGTTATGAGATAAAAAAGATGGAACAAATCGTTTAGAATTAAGCCCACCGTTGCGGCTATAAAAGCTCCCCGCCGCGACCGGCCCGCTATATATCCCACCACTGCCGCCACAATTGGGGCAACATATAAGGGGTCTATGATTTCAAAGCGCCCCGCCGGCTCCACATTTCCCCGCATTAAAACTGCCGTTACAAAGTAAACCGCAACTGCCGCCACCACCGAACCTATTAAAGCCCGCACCCATTCTTTGGTGGAACCCGCTTTGTAAAGTAAGTACCCGGCTATGACCAACGGAACAATTCCGCCCCCTAAATTTAAGGAGAAGGTTATCCGTCCGCGTAATAAGGTTAAGTCAAGAAAACTTCCGACTATCATTAAACCAATTAACACCAGTGCTTCCCGGTCGGTAAGCTTCATCCTGTCTAATACCCGGTGCATAAGTCCAAAAAAGATTAAGGCAACTAAAATTACCAGTAAAATGGTTCCCAGAGAAAACATCCTGCTTCTCACTCCCTCTTAAATTGCAAAATAAAAAGGCTAACTCATTAATAGAGTTAGCCCCAGTGCCGGTTTTTATACATCCTTTAATTTTCCTCTTAAAATTTCCCCCAGGCTAAAGGTCAAGTTTTCTTCCTCCGCAAGTTCTTTTTGGTATTGCTCTTTTTCTTTTTCCCGTAAAGCCTCTTTCTGGGAAAGGGTCATCTTCTTTTCCAGCGGCTTTAAGGTTAAAATTTTTACCTCCATTTTCTGTCCAACCTGATATTTTTTCATTAAAGGCTCGTTTTCGGCCTCGGTTTCCCGGGCCGGAAGATAGCCTTCAATACCCGGGAAAAGCTCCAAGATTAATCCGTGGCGTAAAATCTTAACTACCGTCCCTTCTAAAACCGCACCTTCTTTTAATTCATCGGGGATTTTTTGCCAGGGATCGGGAGTTAGCTGCTTTAGCCCCAGGTTTACTTTCAGGTTGTGACGGTCTACTTCTAAAACTACCACTTCCAGTTCCTGTCCCACCTGTAAGTGTTCTTCCGGCCGGACATTGCGCTGCCAGCTGATATCCTGCGCCCGCAGTAACCCCTCAAAACCTCCGAGGTCAACGAAAGCTCCAAAAGGCATGATTTTGGTAACCTTTCCTTTAACTTTGCTCCCTTCTTTTAGCGTGGCAATTTTTTCTTTTTTGGTTTTTATTTCCTGCTCTTTTAAGTAACTTTTCCGGTCCAAAACTACCCGCCTTTTGGCTAAATCCACTTCAATGACATAAGCGGTTATTTCTTCCCCCTTTAAAACTTCTAAATCTTCCACATAATTTAAAGCTATTAAAGAAGCCGGTAAAAAGGCTCTAACTCCAATATCAACCAAAACTCCACCTTTAACCACTTCCACAATTTTACCGGTAACCGGTACTTTATTTTTTTGCCATTCTAAAAGTTTTTCTTCTGCTAATATCTCTAAGGCTTTTTTGCGGGATAAGATTATCTTTCCTTCCTCATCTTCTTTTAAAACCAAAACGGGAAACTCATCCCCTTCCTTTACCGCATCCCGGGCCCGCTCGATACGGTACCAGGTAATTTCCTCTAAAGGAATTACCCCTTCCCCTTTGGTTCCAATATCTACTAATACTTCCTTTTCCAAAACCTTTACCACTTTTCCCCTAACAATTTCCCCTTCTTTGACCGGTTTTATCTCCAAAAGAGCTTGTTCCATTGACGCCATCTGCTCCACTTTTTTTCTAACCTCCTCGATAATCCAGGCCGGAGTAGATGCTCCGGCAGTTATCCCAACTTTTGCTTTACCGGCAAACCACTCCGGCTTTATTTCCGAAGCTTCTTCTATCAGATAAGTTGGAGTATTGGTGGCGGCACAAATTTGGGCCAGCTTTTTGGTATTGGCACTGTTTTTACCGCCAACTACCAACATCACTTCCACTTCCGTAGCCAGCTTGCGACTTTCTTCCTGGCGGGTTCGGGTAGCGTGACAAATGGTATTAAACGGTCTCACCTCTCCGCCTTTTTTCTTTATCACCTCAACTACCTGCCAAAAATTTTCGCTTTTTTGGGTAGTTTGGGCTATTACCGCAATTTTAGGATAAAAAGGTAACCGGGCGGCTTCCTCGGGATTTTCCACCACCAGAGCTTTGTAGCCACTCCAGCCTACTATTCCCTGCACTTCGGGATGTTTTTTATCTCCGACCACCACCACCTGATAACCTTCATCGGTAAGTTTTTGAGCTAAAATTTGGGCTTTTTTGACAAAAGGACAGGTAGCATCCTCCACCACGTAACCTCTATCAACTATTTCCTGTAGCTTTTCCGGAGTGGTACCATGGGAACGAATTATAATGGTTTTGCCGTTTCCCTCTTCAATTTCCTCGATGGGAATTATTCCCGCTTTTTTTAATCTCTCCACTTCCTGAGGGTTATGAATTAACGGACCCAGAGAATAAACCGGATTGTTATTCTCGGCAGCCTTTTGCGCCGTTTCTATAGCTCTTTTAACCCCAAAACAAAAACCGGCATTTTGCGCAACTATGATTTCCATCCAAAACGCTCCTTACAAAAGTTCTTTTACTTTTTCCCGTAAAAACCTGGCCCCTTTCTCCAATTCGTTTTTATCATATGGAAGCTCGTTAATTATTTTCCCAATCACAACCTTGCAGCGTTTAAATCCGCGGGTATTTTTCAGGCCTACCGGTAAGATCGGCACGGAAGCTTTTAAAGCTAAAGCCGCTGCCCCTTCGTGAAACTCTCCCAGAGTTTTTAGCCGGGTTCCTTCGGGAAAGATCCCCACCACTTTACCCTCTTTTAAGTACTTTAAAGCCGTTTTTACTGCGGTTAAATCCACTTCATTTCTTTTAACCGGAAAAGCCCCCAGCTTTTTTAAAAGCAGGCCAAAGCCCGGAATATCGAACAGCTCTTTTTTCGCCATAAAATACACCTGATGGGGCAAAGCACAGCCAATCGCCACCGGATCAAAGTAGCTTTCATGATTGGCAACAACCAAGTAAGGCCCGGATTTCGGAACATTTTCCAGTCCTTCAACTTTCATCCCTTTAAAAATTATCATAAACCAGCGGGCAACCATACGGGCAAACCTATAAAACATCTATTGTTTCCTCCCGATTATCTCTAAAAGTTTTGCCACCACTTCTTCAATTTTAAGTCCTGTAGTATCCACTAAAATTGCATCTTCCGCCTTTCTTAACGGCGAAATTTCCCGGGTAGTATCTAACTCATCCCGCTTTAGCACTTCCCGGAAAACCTCTTCATAACTTACCTCATACCCCTTGGCCAGAAGTTCACGGTGGCGCCGCCGGGCCCGCTCCTCGGCCGAAGCGGTTAAAAAGATTTTTACTTCCGCCTCGGGCATCACCACGGTACCGATATCCCGCCCATCGGCTACCACATCACCTTTGGCGATAATTTTCCTCTGAAGTTCCGTTAAATACTCCCGCACTTCGGGCAGGGCCGAAACTTTGGCCACTAACTCGGAAACTTGAGGAGTCCGGATGAGTTCCGTTACATCTCTTTCATTTAAAAGAATTTTCTGGCCCTCATCTCCGGGAATAATTTTTATATCTGTCTTTTCCAGTAGCCTCTTAATCCCGTTTTCATCTTCCAAAGAAAGGTTGTTTTCCAAAAATAACACCGTAACTGCCCGGTACATAGCTCCCGTATCCAAATAGGTAAAGCCAAGCTTTTTGGCCAAGATTCTGGCTACCGTACTTTTCCCTGCTCCTGCCGGTCCATCTATAGCAATGCGCATTGGATTACGCTCCTTCGGTTAATTTTGTCAACTGTTGAAAAAACTCGGGATAAGAAATGGCAACGGCATCCGCATTTAAGATTTCTGTAGTCCCTGCGGCAGTTAACCCCAAAACCGCCAGGCTCATGGCAATCCGGTGGTCATGGTGGGAATCAACAGTTGTTCCCAGAATTTTATTGCCACCGCTAATAATAAAGCCATCGGGAAGCTCTTTAACCGCTACACCCATTTTGCTAAACTCGGAAACAATGCTTTTAATCCGGTCCGACTCCTTCACTCTTAACTCCTCGGCTCCCCGTACCTTGCTTTCGCCGTAAGCTAAAGCCATAGCCACCGCTAAAATCGGAAATTCATCAATCATGGCCGGAACAATTTCCGGAGGGACCTCAACAGCTTTTAAAGGAGAGTATTTAACTTCTAAATCCCCTACGGGCTCACCGCTATTTTCATGAAAATTCAGGATTTGAATATTTGCCCCCATTTCTTTTAAAACCGTTAAAAGACCGGTTCGGGTGGGATTTAAACCTACATTTTTAATAATTAAATGACTGTCGGGAACAATTAAAGCCGCCACAATAAAAAAGGAAGCGGTCGAAAAATCTCCGGGAACAACCACCTTCTGCCCTGAAAGTTTCTGTCCGCCGGAAATTTCTACTCTAAGTCCTTCCCTTTTTATTTTTGCCCCAAAACCAACCAGCATTCTTTCGGTATGGTCCCGGGACAATTGCGGCTCGGTGACCGAAGTATTACCCTCGGCCCGAAGTCCTGCCAGAAGTAACGCCGATTTCACCTGGGCGCTGGCTTTTTTTAAGATAAAATCCTGCCCCCGAAGTTTTCCTCCCTTTATCGCAAAAGGCGCATAATCTCCCTGGCCCCGCGCCAACACCCTGGCTCCCATTTGCGTTAAAGGCTCTAAGACCCGCTTCATCGGACGGCGCCGCAGGGAAGCATCTCCGGTAAAAACCGAAACAAAAGGAAAAGTAGCCGCAACCCCGGATAAAAGCCTTAGCGTGGTTCCGGAATTCTGGGCATCAAGAATATCCTGCGGTTCGGAAAAGTTTTGTGCCGTACCAAAAACTCTGACAAAAGTTTCTCTGCGCTCAATTCTAACTCCATACTTTTCTAAGCAATTTAAAGTGGCCAGAGTATCCTGAGCGACCAAAAAGTTTTCGATTTCCGTTATTCCTTCCGCTAACGCTCCTAAAATTAATGCCCGGTGGGAAATGGATTTATCCCCTGGCACCGTTACCTGGCCTTTTAAACCTTTTCTGGCAGCAGTTATTTTTTTCATACCAAAACCCCTTTACAAAATTTCCAGCACCATTTTTAATTCATTGATAAAGCGCGCGTTTTGGGCAGGTGTACCCACCGTTACTCTAATCCAATCGTCCATCCCAAAAATGTCCCCGGAACGGACAATTACCCCCCGTTTTAATAACTCCCGAAATACTAATGCTGAAGGTTTTCCGGTTTTAATCATTAAAAAATTGGCCGCCGAAGGAATGTAGGAAAGCCCCATCCGAATTATCTCCTGATAGAGAAACTTTTTCCCCTCATCGGTATTTTTGACTACTTCCCTTACATACTCCTCGTCATCTAAAGCAGCTACAGCAGCCATCTGCGCTAAAAAGTTTACGTTAAAAGGCGGACGCAAGCTATTAATTGCCTTGGCTAAATTCTCAGGAGCAAAACCGTAACCGACCCTGAGACCGGCCAGGCCATAAGCTTTGGAAAAGGTCCTTAACACCACCGTATTGGGCCGTTTTTTAAAAAAATTTAAGCCATCGGGATAATCGTTAAAAAGCCGGGCAAACTCAAAGTAGGCTTCATCTAAAACCACAACTACTTCCTCCGGTACTCTTTCCAAAAATTCCTCCAGCTCACCTTTCGTTATATAAGTACCGGTAGGGTTGTTGGGATTGCAGAGATAAACAAGCCTGGTTTTTTCATTTACCGCCTCTGCCATTGTTTTTAAATCCAGCCGGTGTTCTTTTAAGGGAATTTCCCGGGCAATTCCGTTCATCATTGTAACCACCGGTTCATACCGGGGAAAGCTCGGCACCGGCATTACCGCTTCATCCCCCGGGTCAATTAAGGCCATCGCTAAAAACATTACTAACTCGTCGGACCCATTCCCCAGGATAATGTTATCCGGTGTAACTCCGTATTTTGCCGCAATCTTTTCTTTCAAACGAAAAGCCCCGCCGTCGGGATAATAATTTACCTTATCCACCGCTTCTTTAATGGCTGCGGCAACTTTGGGAGAAATGCCCCAGAGGTTTTCATTGGAAGCAAGTTTATCAATATTGGTTATCCCGAGCTCCCGTTCAACCTCTTCTACCGGCTTTCCCGGCACGTAAGGTTTTAAGTTTTCCAAAGCTTTACGAACCATCCTACCGCTCCCCCTTTTATATTTTAAAAAAAGCCAAAAGCTAAGCGCTTTGGCTGATAAACCTTTTAACCATCGTCATTAAATTTTGAAACTCATTATAGTCCAGGGATTGCTGGCCATCGGATAGAGCTTTTACCGGTTCGGGATGGACCTCAACCATTATTCCGTCAGCTCCGGCGGCAAGTGCTCCCAGAGCCACCCTACCTACCAGCTCCCTGCGTCCGGTAGCATGGGATGGGTCAGCAATAACCGGAAGGTGGGTTAAATCAAGAGCAGCCACCATGCCCGCCAGGTCAAAAGTGTTTCGGGTGTAATCCTCAAAAGTTCTAATTCCCCGCTCGCATAAAATTACCTGTTCGTTGCCCGCCGCAACAATGTATTCTGCCGCCAATAACCATTCCTTTAAAGTTGCTGCTAAACCCCGTTTTAATAATACGGGTTTATTAATAAGACCAACTTCTTTAAGCAGGGTAAAATTCTGCATATTGCGGCTGCCAATCTGCAAAATATCGGCATATTGCGCTACTATTTCCACATCCCGCGGGTCTAAAACTTCGGTAACCACGGGCATACCGGTTATTTCCCGGGCTCTGGCTAAAATTTTCAGCCCCTCTTCCCCCAGTCCGGCAAAAGTATAGGGAGAAGTCCGGGGCTTAAAAGCACCGCCTCTTAAAATCTGCACTCCCGCCTCTTTTAAAAATAACGCTTCTTTAAGATACTCCTCTTCACCTTCTACCGCACAGGGGCCGGCAATAATTACCGGCTTGCCGCTGCCAATTTCTATATTCGAAACTTTAACAATTGTTTTTTCTGGTTTGGATTTGCGGCTAACTTTAAGCTCCATTATTCCACTCCCTTGCGGTAAACCTCTAAAAAGTTGTTTAATAGAAGAAGACCATACTCGGTTAGAATTGCCTCTGGATGAAACTGTACCCCTTCAACGGGATAATCTTTATGCCTTAAACCCATAATTTCACCTTCAGCAGTTTTGGCCGAAACAATCAGCTCCGTTTCATCCGGCAACTCAACGATAAGCGAATGATACCTGGTAGCTAAAAAGGGAGAAGGAATCCCCTTGAAAATCGTTTTACCATCATGGTAAATGGGGGATGTTTTTCCGTGCATTGGCCGGGCAGCCCTTACCACTTTTCCCCCAAATACCTGCCCTATCGCCTGATGCCCAAGGCAAACCCCCAAAATAGGATACCGGTAAAGATTTTTAATAACCTCCAGGCTAATCCCGGCCTCATTGGGCGTACAGGGACCGGGAGAAATAACAATATAGTCGGGATTTAAGGCCCTGATCTCTTCGACGGTAATCTTATCGTTGCGGTATACCGTAACCGCTTCTCCAAGCATTTGAAAGTATTGAACAAGATTATAGGTAAAGGAGTCGTAGTTGTCAATCAGTAACAGCAACCTGTAAAACCCCTTCTTTAACCTCAATTTAAGCTAAGTCTTCACGTAATTTTGCTGCTCCTTTTAAATATACATGCTTAACATTCTCATCAGCCCCTAAATCAACAAAAAGCAAAACCCTTATAACCCTCGGCATCCCGCCTATCACATCTGGCTCTTGCGCTGACATTAAGGGAATCCCTTTTAAACCCAATTCCCGAGCAATTTTAGCCGGATAAGCGGAAACAATATCCCTGGTCTGGGTAAATAATACCGCCACTACCCTGTTAATTGTTAGGTTGTTTTCCTTAAAAATAGTCTCCAACAGCTCCCGGGTAGCTTTTGCTACTTCTTCGGGCTGGTCTCTTTCAATCGTTATCGCACCCCGGATGCCTTTTAACAAAAACACCCCTCCTTATCAGGGAACTGCCCGGTGACCAAGGCCAACCCCCACTTCATCTAAGTGCAACAAACCAACACCAAAAAATACCGCCACCGCAACGTGGTCCTGAAAACGCGCAATACCTATTTTACCACCTACATTTAACCCTAACGCCTTGGTCATTAACTGCGATATAGCTTCCCGGGTAGCACCGGCAACCGCCCCTTCATCGGCGTGGGTTTCTTTGATAACCCCTTCCCGTTTAGCAGCAACCACCGCCCGCTCAACAATTTTATTAACAGCGGAGATAAAATCCCCACCGTAATCAACCGCGGCTGCCCGGATATTTTCTTCGGCAAGCTTTATTTTTAACTCCTTTTCTTCTTCCCGCGTCTCGGTTAAAGCCATCATTAAGGCTGCTTTGGCAGCCTTTTTACTG
Organism: Carboxydothermus ferrireducens DSM 11255; assembly: GCF_000427565.1. NCBI lineage: Bacteria > Bacillati > Bacillota > Clostridia > Thermoanaerobacterales > Thermoanaerobacteraceae > Carboxydothermus > Carboxydothermus ferrireducens. The sequence continues at coordinate 3,325 of NZ_ATYG01000030.1, read as the reverse complement.
CCGACATTTGGCATATTACCAGTTCCTCCTTACATAACTTTCAAAAACAATTATACACGTAAAAACCGTTTAAACCAATTCATTTTTAACTTTTTCCTGCTAAATATCCGGTAGAAAAAGCCATCTGGAGGTTAAAACCTCCTGTTTCCCCGTGACAGTCAATAATTTCCCCGGCTAGATAAAGACCTTTTATTATTTTAGACTCCATGGTGGAAGGATTTATTTCCTTAACATCTACTCCTCCGGCGGTAACGTAGGCCATCTCTAACGGCATTGTCCCGGTAAGGTTAAAAAAGGTTCCTTTTAAAGTTTGGGAAACTTTCGTAACTACCTTAGGAGAAAGGGAGTGAACCACCGCTTTCGGATTTTGCCCGTAATAATTAAGCAGCCACTCCCGAAGCTTTTCGGGAAGTTTGCCGGGAAGAGCATTTTTAAGGGTTTTATTTCCATTGGAAATAATTTTTTCTTTTAACTCATCCACAGAATATTCCGGGAAAAAATCAATTTTTATCTTGGCTTCGGAAAAATTTAACGGTAGATAACAGCTTAAATTTAACACCGTAGGGCCCGAGAGGCCAAAGTGGGTAAAAAGCAAGGGGCCTCTTCTGGCTTTAAGTTTTTTCCCCGAAGAAAACAATGCTAAATTCACATCCATTACCGTTATCCCGCTTAACTCTGCGACTTTTTCCGCAAGCTTTAACGGAACCAGGGCAGGTCTTGGGGAAATAATGTTATGTCCCAATTTACTTAAAAGCTCAAAGCCATCTCCGGAGCTTCCGGTTTGGGGAAAAGAAGCCCCGCCGGTAGCAACTATGACTTTAGCAGCGTAATATAGCCCATCTTTCGTTCTAACACCTAAAACCTGTCCATCGTTAACCAGGATATCTTTTACCTTTTGCTTATATAAAATCTCCACGCCTTTTTTCCTTAATAATTTTTCCAGTAACTTTACAACATCCTTTGCTTTATCGGAAGCAGGAAAAACCTTTTTCTCTTCTACCTTTAATTTAAGTCCATTTTTAATAAAAAAAGCCATTAAATCTTCATTGGTAAAAGTAAATAAAGCCTTTTTGAGAAATTTTCCATTGTGGTAGTACTCGTAAAAGTTATTTATTGGTGTTATATTGGTAATGTTTCCCCGACCGTTTCCCGTAAGGCAGAGTTTTTTACCGAGTGAATCGGTCTTTTCGATTAATAAAACCTGTCCTGAGGCAGATAAAGCCGCCATCATCCCGGCGGCTCCCCCTCCAATTACTATTGTCCTTTTCATCTTACTTCCCCAAATACTTTTTTTCAATAAATTCTCTTAAACGATTTATCTCTTCAACCAAACGGAAAATCATTTTCTCGGCCTCACCTTTGCTTAAAACCAGTTCCTGCGGTTCAAAAATTTCAATTTTTTTAAACTCCTCGGTGGCCACAAAGCGAATTAAATCTTCCAGGCTATCGGCTTTTAAAGTTACCAAAACCGGCGCATAGGAAACCTCCGCATTGGTGAGTTCATCGAATACGGTATAAATGTCAATGCTTATGTCAATATCTTCGACGGTAATCCCTTGAAAAGGAAGATTTCTTAGTTTAGCCACCTGACTTTCCCGAAGTTCTTCCGCCATTTTATCGGAGCTTTTCCCACCAAACAGAAATTTTGTTTTGCCGCTTGCTTTATAATCAAATCTTACCCTGGCAAGAATTTCGTTCTTCATCCTTTTCCCTCCTTGCCATTTGGTATTCGCTTTTTTCCTGAAAAATCCTGCCGGGATTTTTACATTATCCTCTGGTAATTTGACAAAAGCTATAAAAAAGTCGTTTAAGGAGGGATACCGTGAAAGAAGTTATTATTGCTTATTTTAAATCCCTGGAACAAACCGAACGGGCCATTGATTTCCTTAATAATGCTCGCCTTGCCAACTCCTGTGTTTCCCTTATCTGCCCGATAAACCCGTATACTGCACAAAAATTTAATGAAGAATATGCCATCGAGCTCACCGGTACCAGAGAAGTGGGGATGCTTCATGATTTTCATGGTCAGTTAGTCGAAATGCCGTTAGCTGAAGTTCCCGGTGTCGGCAAAGTTGCCTTGGCCGGCCCACTTTCCGATGATATTGCTAAAAAGGGGCTATTTAAAGCTCTTTTGCCTTTAGGATTTACCGAAAGCAAGGTAAGAAAAATAAAAAAAGCCTTAAAAAATAACGAAGTGGTAGTAATAATCGAAACCGAAAAAGAAAAAGTAAACGAAGCGGCCAATATCTTAGCCGACTTTGGCGGAAGACATGTGGAAAAATGGAATCCTCACACCGAAAGGGCCTCAATCACCCACGGTTAGAATTGACCAGACGCTTTAGTTTTAAAACCTCCGCGGGAGTTAAATAGCGAAAACTACCTTTTTTCAGGCCATATCCGGTTAAAAAGGCGATGCGCGTACGGATTAATTTTAAAACCGGGTGGCCAATTTTTTTAAACATCCTCCGTACCTGGCGCTTGCGCCCCTCGTGAATAGTAATTTCAATCCAGCTGTTTTTCCCTTCAGGTTTTTTAAAATTTACTTTGGCAGGAGCGGTATAGCCATCTTCCAGGAGTACGCCCCGTTCTAACTCTTTTAGTTTCGCCCGGTTGGGAGTACCCCGGACTAAAGCCAGGTAAGTTTTGGGAACCTGGTGTTTAGGATGGGTAAGAGCCATCGCCAAATCGCCGTCATTCGTCAAAATGAGAAGCCCTTCGGTATTCATATCAAGCCTTCCCACCGGAAAGACCCGTTCCTTTACCTTACCCGCCAGTAACGATAAAACCGTGGGGCGGCCAAAAGGGTCGTCCACGGTTGTGATATAACCCGCTGGTTTATACATTAAAATATACACGAGTTTTTCCGGCTTAACAATTCGCCCGTCAACCTCCACCACGTCCCTATCACTTACTTTAAATCCCAGCTCCTTTACCACTTTGCCGTTTACCTTTACCCGGCCTGCTAAAATGAGCTGCTCGGCATCCCGGCGGGCTGCAACTCCAGCCCGGGCTAAATATTTTTGTAACCTTTCCATATTATCACCTTATTATCACCTTTTTTTCCATAGGCTTTTGCAAAACCAGAAAGCCTCAAAAGAATTGAATTACAAGAGATAAAAAATTTTTATCACTCCTGATTTTTATAGGAGATTGCCTCCGCTTTATTGAATTATTTTATTTGTTTTGGTAAACAACACAAAAACAATAAAGCAGGAGGCAAAAATTATGAACGGTCGTCAGCTGCTTTTTAATTTTATCGAAATTTTTACCTCAACTCACAAAGTTAATTTCTATACTAAAGTCTTTGATGCGCTTGACCTGTCTG
>NZ_ATYG01000029.1:0-28301 GCF_000427565.1 Carboxydothermus ferrireducens DSM 11255 | reverse complement strand
CCCTGCCCCAAGAAGCAGGAACTCACCGTGGCCTTCAGCCACCTTCTCCCATACCGCTTACGAGCATCCTCTTCAGCGGTGACAGGTCACGATATAATGGCCTGTCCAGGAGAGCTCCCGTCAGGAGGGCTACCCGCAAAACTCGCCACGGTTTGTACGGTAAGGTTTTCCCCTTTACCGCAGTACCTTCATTCCTTCCTTCGGTTACTGAAGATACCGACCGTGACTTGCTTTGCAGGCTTTNCAAAAGCTCTCTATACTTCAAGGGAATTTTCTCCCTTAAAGCCAATCCTCTTCGTGCTATCACATAAGCTGCTGCTGTATCTTTAGTTAAATTAAACTGCGGTGCGTACTTTAGCATTCCTATCACGCTTGTATAAACCGGACTTACTTCTCTTATGGCTACACCGTACCTTTTTGCAAGTATCTTTATTCTGGCAATAAGCTTTCGATAGCTAAAACCGTGCTTTATCCTTCTGGATTTTCTTCCCTTGTAATCTCCCCGATAACCTTTGTCTTTTATCGCTAACTTTTCTACTACGATGCCTTTGTTTTTCTCAATGGCTAATTTTACAATTTCGTTGGCATATACCCATGCAAAGTAATCACTTTTCTCTTTTCTTCCATCCCAGAGATGTGGTGTGGGGATTTCTCCATAGCTTTCTAAATTGCCGTTTTTCTTTATTTCAGCCCAAGCTATGTGGGACGGGAAAGCATTTAAGTCTATCCCGATAGCTCCATTGCTGAAATCTATCGATGCACAAGGTAGGTCTTCTTCAAAAGAAATGTAAACATAGTATTTATTGTTTTTCCTCTGCAAACGAACGCTGTAAGGACAGGAATTTAGCATTGCTTCTGCAAACTTTCCCCATTTTTTATGAGAACTTTTAAACTGGACGAACAACCATTCTCTGCTGCCTGTATTTATCCTTAGAAAAAATTGACCTTTTTCTTCGATAACTCTTAAATTTAAATTTCCCTGCTTGGTTTTATCCCCTCTGGAGAAAAGAGTTCCTTTGCGTTTATCTAACCATTCTTTTTTGTACTTTTGCCTTTGCTAACTGCTTAAATGTTTGCTTTTTAGCTTGAAAAACAAGGCTTTCCCGCCAAAGATAACCTTGCGTGGGTTTTCTCCAAGTTCTTTGATACTATGCAAAATTTCGTTAGCTTCAAGAATAGCATCGTCTGCGTATCTGGAATTCAATCCAAAGAGGCTTTGCAGTTCTTTCTTCAGTTCTTTTCGAGCTTTTCCTTCAAGCAACCGGTTATAGGCATATCTCTTACAGGAGTTCCACTTTCGCATTAAGTTATCTAATACTTCTTTCTCCTCTGTCTTTGGGAATAACCTCGCCTGGATTGGTATGATTTGCTTCACGGCTTTCACCACATTTACGATTTTTTACAATTAAACTTTATCCCTTGCAGAGTAAGTATTATTGCACTATTCTGCATTATTTGGCTTAACTGTTGCTCCCTCCAATGGTAAAAATATTTTTACCGTAGTTCCTTTATTTACTTCCGAGTGAAGCTGAATATAACCGTTATGGTTTTCCACCACTCTTTTAACAAAGGGCAATCCCAGTCCCGACTTTTTTTCCTTTAAACTAAATCCCCAGGTCCAAATTTCCTCTTGTATTTCCGGAGGTATTCCGACCCCATTATCGGCAATTTCAAAGCAGATGTAATTCCCCTGTTTATATGTTTTTATGGTAACCCTTCCATCGGGTTTATTGGCAGTGGCGGCAAAGGCATTTTCGATAACGTTAATCAGGGACCGGGCAACCCGAATGTGGTTTATCAATAACTTTTCCTTTTGGTCCAAAAGCTCAAAAAAGATACCCTGCCCGGTATACTTGGGAAAAACATGAGCGCGCACGTAATTAATTAATTCTTCAACGGTAATCGTTTTTCGAACATCATCGTAGAGGATTTCCGAAATCATTTTATTGACATTTTCCACTGCCTGTTCAATTTTTTGGACATATTCTTGTAATTTTGGAGAATCTACCATTAAGCCAATTAAAGAACTTAACCCCTGAATCGTCATTAAAGGTGTTTTTAAGTCATGAACTAAACTGTGAAGTTCCTGAAAAACCCGGGCTTCTTGGACCTGGAGCCGGTACCTTTCTACTTCCAGTTCATTTTCTTTCTGGCGAGATATGATTTCCATTTGGGTGGAGTAGATGGATATTAAAAACGTAGAAATTAAAGCCGTCATCATAATTATAAAAAACATAATCACCGTTATCCAATTTAACGCCGTATCGGCTCCGTAAAACTGGGCAACCAAGCTTACCTCTTCCGCCGGAGTGCCAAAGCTATAGAAAAATTTATTTATAAACGGGGAGTATTTCAACCAGGAAAAAGCCAGAAGAACTTGCAGGACTAAAAAGCTTTTGCTCCAAAAAATATTTTCCGGGGTTTTTAAACCGGAAAATAAAAAAAACAGGACGCATCCAATTAAAATACCAAAAACAAAATCGCCTATTTGAAATTTATAGTATAAATAACCGTAAAAGGAAATTAAAAGTAAGAAAGATAAAAAGGTTTTTAAGATTGGTTTTAGATTATTTACCGTTTCAAAAAAATAAAAAATGAAAATTAAAGCTCCTATATCCCGCATTAAATAATAACCCGTACCTATTAACACCGCTTGAAATACTTTTGAGCTCTGTCCTTCCCAAACACTATCGATGATAAAACGGTCGGTTAACCGTGCCAAAGTGGTGGCTTCATGGGGTAAAAGAATGGCAGCAACGATCAAAGTTACTAAAAATATTTTTTTTATAATTTTTTGCTTCATTTTCCCACCGTTACCTTAAAATACTATTTAATGGTACTTTTAAATCGCGAAAGCGTAATACCCTGGTGTAATATCCGTTGTATCCATTAACAAGCCCATCCATTGCCCGGTTCCCAACTAAAAGCACATAATCGCTTGCCAAAAGAGCTTTAGCAAATAAAGCCCGATCATAACGGTTTTGGTTATGGTAATTTCTTAAACAGACCAATACAATCGGAATTTTAAGCTGTTTGGCTTTAGCTATTAACCTCTGTTCTCGGGCTAACTCTTCTTGAAATTGTTTATACACCCCTTGATCGGTTGAAAATTCGGTACCAACAACCAAAACAAGAGTATGCATATCACGTAAATCGTCCACATCGGCCTTCTGTCGAAAGGTGGTAAAGGCATGCAAATCACGAAAATACTCACTCACCAACAGACCATCGATACCCTGCCCTATGGTGGTTACCAGTACCGGTTCCCGTCCTATCGGTCTTGGAAGACTGGAAAATCCCGCGGTGCTGCTTGAGCTTTTAAAATGGATGATATTTAAAATAAACCAGGAGGCCAATACCCAAAAAGTTAAGCCCAACATCAGCCAAAGGCGCATTTTAGCTTTTTTCACCATAAAATTCACCTTAAACAAAATCTGGAAACTGCAATTGACGCAAAGCTTCGTAAACCACAATGGCAACGGTATTTGATAAATTTAACGACCTTATTTGGGGCAACATTGGTATACGAAAGGTAAATTCTTTATTGGCTTCTAAAAGCTCCTGCGGCAGTCCCTGGGTCTCTTTCCCAAACACTAAAAAATCCCCAGGCTTATAGCTTACCTCATGGTAATAACGTTTTCCTTTAGTCGAAAGGTAGAAAAAACGACCCTCCGGGTATTTTTCCCTCAGTTCCTGAAAGTTTTCGTGGTAAATTACCCTTACTTTGTCCCAGTAATCCAGCCCTGCTCTTTTTAAGTATTTATCTTCAGTGGAAAAACCCAGTGGTTTAACCAGATGGAGGGTTGAACCGGTAGCAGCACAGGTGCGAGCAATATTTCCGGTATTATAAGGTATTTCCGGTTCCACCAATACAACGTTAAACATTTGACTCCTCCTTTTGGCAAAATTCCGGAAAAGGACAGATATTGCAGTTTGGCTTTTGGGCCTTGCATATTCTTCTTCCGAATAAAATTAAGCGATGGTGTAAGTCTATCCAGCTATTTTGAGGAAAAATTTTTTTCAAATCTAAAGATACGCCTTCCGGCTTTCTGGCTTTCGATAACCCAAGACGCCGGGCTACCCTGAAAACATGGGTATCCACCGGAAAGGAAGGTTTATTAAAACCAACTCCTACAATAACCTCCGCAGTTTTCGGTCCAACCCCCGGAAGTTTAAGCAGTTCAGCAAAACTATCAGGTACTTGACCTTGATACTCCCTGTCCAAGATTTCAGCAATTTTAATTAAATTTCTCGCTTTATTCCGGTATAAACCTAAAGAACGAATTTGCCTGGATAACTCCTCTTCTCCCATATCTAATAAATCCCTGGGCTCCTTTACAAATAAAAAAAGTTTTTCCGTTACCTTATTTACCTGCCGGTCGGTACTTTGCGCCGATAACACCACGGCCACAAGCAGCTGAAAAATATTTTGGAAATTTAACTCCGTTTTTGCCACGGGAAAAAGTTTTTCTAACTCTGCAGCAATTTTATGTGCTTTTTTTCCGGTCACACTCCACCATTCCCTCATAACATTCATCGCAAATAAATTCACCGCAGGTTTGACAAAACTTTATGCCGTTAGGAAACAAATCCAAACAATCATAACAATAGGCCGTATCGCAATGTTTACAAACAAGGCCCTCCGTATGGGTGGTTTTACACCGGTCACAAACAATTATTTTCAAAACCCTCACCCCCGTATCATCTTTATCTTATCAAAAAAAGTTAAAATAAAAAACCACCCCCACCGGGGTGGCTTTCGCCTGATTCTTTTAAATTTCTTTAATTGCTTCGGTCGGGCAACCTTCTATGCATTCCCGGGTTGCTTCCTCAACATCTTCCGGAACTTCGCCGGCAATCGCCTGGGATTTACCCTCATCATTCCAGGAAAATACTTCCGGACAGTTGTCAACGCAAAAACCACAGCTTACACACAAATCTTGGTCGACAGTTACGCGCATTCATTACACCCCTTTCTGCAAATTCAAATATAGTATGTAAATTTAAAGCTTACTTTATTCTACAACATCTATTCGGCAACTTTCAAGCTTGACAACTAAATTTTCAGCCGGAAAAATAAAAAGAAAAATTATGCTTCAACGAGGGGTTGTTATGGAAATAACCTTGCCGGTAAACCAGGAGTATATTGGAAAAACAGTTTTTCAGTTTTTAAAAAGCCACGGTTTAAGTAAACGGCAGTTACGAAAATTAAAACTTCAAAATGCAGTATTTTTTAATAATAAACCGGTCCCGTTAAATTCTCATCTTACCACTCCCGGAGAAGTTGTAATAAAACTTCCCCACACCTTACCACCTGCGGTTCAAAGCCAAAAAGCACCGGTAAAAGTTCTATATGAAGATGATTACCTTATTGTAATTGATAAACCGGCAGGGGTTTTAGCCCATCCGGTAAAAAATCACCTTGCACCCTCAATGCAGGAGCTTACCCTTTCTTATTATCGGGATAAAGGTAGGATTTTTGAGGGTTTTTATCCAATCTATCGCCTGGACCGGAATACTTCCGGTCCAATGTTAATTGCCAAGTTTAGTCTCATCGCCGAAATGTTAAACAATTCCTTAAGAAAAAGGCAAATTAACAAGATTTATCTGGCTTTAATTGAAGGCCACCTGGCAGATAAAAGTGGAATCATTAACCTTCCCCTGGGGCTTTTAGAAGGAAGCATTATTAAAAGGGCTGTAGTTCCCGGTGGCCAGCCCGCCTGTACCAAATATCAAACAGTAAAGGCTTTCCCTACCCACACCCTTTTAAAAGTAGAACTCTTAACCGGAAGAACCCACCAAATCCGGGCTCATTTTGCTGCAATTGGTCACCCGTTAGCAGGAGACGATTTATATGGGGGCAAAATGGGCCTTATTGAGCGCCAGGCATTGCACCTTTACCATATTTCCTTCCCGCACCCCATAACAAAGAAAACGATTAGTTTATACGCTCCTCTTCCTCGAGATTTTAAAGAAGCCCTAATTACTTTAAAGAAAGCTTCCGGTGAACTTCTTTAAGTTTCCGTCTAATAGGAAGTCCATAAGGACAGCGTGTTTCGCAAAGGCCACACTCCTGACAGGCATCGGCTTTAACCGTTAGATTTTTGTAGCGTTCCTTTGCCCAGCCAGGAAGGCCGTAGCGGTCGTAATAAGTTTCTAACACAAAAATTGTAGGAATGCCAATCCCCACCGGACAGGGCTGGCAGTAGCCACAGCGGCGACAAAACTCCCGGGCAGCAAAGGAAGCTTTTTCTTTTAAAGCTTCCATCTTCGCCGCTAAATCCACTTCCGAATTAAATATGTCAAGGTTTTGCCGGGCTTCGTTTACTTCCGCCATCCCAACCAGAACAACATCAACGGCAGAAAAGTTTTTTAAATAATAAAGAGCCACATCCGCCGGAAACTCCCGGTTTTCACCAAAAAAGCCCCCGGCTAAAGGCTTCATAGCAATGGTGCCAACCCCTAATTCTTGAGCATGAATAAACGCATCTTCTTTATCGGTTTCCACCAAATTTAACGGTAACATCATCGTTTCAAAGTCATAAGCAGCTAAAAGCTTTTTTAATAAATCTTTATTATGGGTGGTAACCCCAATAGCCCGAATTTTTCCCGCTTTTTTGGCCTCCACCAAAGCTTCCAAAGCCCCACCGGGTGCTAAAACCTTGTCCATCTCTTCCTCGCTTTTGATATTATGTAGCTGATAAATATCAATATAATCGGTTTGAAGTTCGGACAATGATATATCAATATCCCGGGCCATGTCGGAATACGTTCTGGCCATTGACTTAGTTGCCACTATCCAGTCTTTGCGATCATGTTTAATTGCCTCCCCGATAAAACCTTCACTTACCGTATACGCCCGGGCAGAGTCAATAAAATTAACTCCCCCCTCTTTTAAGACATCCAGAACCGGCCGTACCTCCCGGATATTTTTACGCTGAATGGGAATGCCGCCAAATCCCAAGCGACTAACTTTTAGCCCACTCTTACCAAGAACTCTGTATTCCATTATTTCATCCCCTTTCTCAGTTTGTTTGTCCAGGCAAGGGCTTTTAGATAACAATCGGGAACGGCTGTAACATTCATTTTAAGTTTTTGCGTAATCGAAGTCATTTTTTCCCAGTCACCTTTTTCGTATGCTAAAATCAGTTGAAATATATCCCCCATTTGACCTGCTCCGGTTAATAAAGCATCCATTAAATCCTGAGCTAACGGCAATTGATTTAAGATTTCCCCGAGGGGCCTCTGAAGCAAAACATCGATTAAAGAAAACATCCCCATTAAAAAAGCTTCGTCTTTTCTGCTGCCAAGGCCCGCTTTCTCGGCTAAAAGCTCGCCAAATTTTGCCCGGATTAATGAAGTTGTAAGTAGTTCATCGGACTTACCTTTACCCAAATCACTTATGACCATTAAGCTAACCCATTTTCGTGTTTCCTCGATGCCCAAGCGGATTAGCGCCTGTTTAACCGAAGTAATACGTTCAATTGTAAAAAAACAGCCGAATTTACCAAACGTAATAGTTCATAAGTTAAGGATACATTTGCTTCAATAAGCTCCGCAATATAATCAAAATTCGGTTCCCGCTTGTTTAATTCATTTAAAATCTGCATGTAAGTTAATTTTGAAGCGGAAATGTCTTTTCCTGAAACAATTTCCGGTTTACTAAAAAAATACCCCTGAAAGAAGCTATAACCGGCTTTAATGGCCTCTTCATACTCTTCCTTTGTTTCCACCTTTTCCGCCAAAAATTCAATTTTTTTGTTTCTAAATTTTTGAGGTATTGTTTTTCTGTCTTTCAGAGAATTTGCTAAAAAATCCACTTTGATAATATCGGCCATATTTAACAGCTCATCAGGGGTATTCCCCAAATTAAAGATAAAATCATCCAAAGCTATTTTAAACCCTTTTCCTTTTAAAAACCGCAAAGCTTGAAGTAACTCTTTATCGGGAGTTATATCCTCTAAAATTTCGACCACCAGCAAATTTTTGTTAAAAATTAGGGGAATTCCCTCTTTTAATAAATTTTCGGTAAAATTAATAAAAGCTAACTTTCCGTTAGTTAAATTTTCAAGCCCAATTCGAAATAAACTATTAATGATAACTGAAGCCGTTGCCCTATCCCCATTAGAACCATCAAAGTGATTTATTTTACCGCTGCGGTATAGTAATTCGTACGCCACAACTTTTTCTTTTTTGTCAAATATTGGTTGTCGGGCAACAAAAACTTTCATTCCCAGCCATCTCCTGGTTGCGCGTTAAAAGCATTATTTACTATTATTTTACCATTAATTAAAAAACTTACCTGGAAAATTTTTTGTGATTTCAAGAAGGTAGGTAATAGCTATTCCTTTTTTTAATTAAAGCTACTGTCTCCACATGCATCGTCTGCGAAAACATATCCACCGGTGTTATTTCCACCGGGTAATAGCCGGCTTCCGCCAGAATCTCTAAATCCCGGGCCTGGGTTGCAGGATTGCATGAAACATAAACAATCCGCTCCGCACCATGCTTTATTATCTCCTCTAAAACCTCTTTTTTTACTCCCTCCCGGGGAGGATCCAGGATAATTTTATTAAAACGATAACCTTTCTTTAAAAGCCAGGGAAGTTTTTCTTCCACTTTTCCGGCAAAAAAATTAACATTCGCTATACCGTTTAGTTTAGCATTGGTCCTGGCCACCTCAACCGCATCCCTAATTTCTTCCACTCCTACAACGTTTGCGGCAATTCGGGCAGCCGGTAAGGTCAGGGATCCTACTCCCGAATAGCCGTCAAAAACCATATCGGTTTTTCCCAAATCAAGATAATCTAAGGCAATGCGGTATATCTTTTCCGCCTGCACCGGATTTATTTGAAAAAAGGAAAGAGGAGTTAGCCTATAGCTAATCCCTAATAGTTCTTCGGTAATATACCGGGTACCAAAAGTAACGGTTGTCCCTTTACCAAAGACTTCCCGGGTTTTTTTGGGGTTTTCATGAAAAGTTAGCGTCTGGATTTCAGGGTTTAAAAGAATTTTCGCAGCAATTTCTTTTACGTTAAAATTTAATTTTACGGCTGTTACCACTACCTGGATTTCACCGGTAGTTGATGACTTACGAACCACCAAATGCCGTAGAACTCCAGCATCGTTAAAGTAAGCTTTAAGCTTAAAAGCATCTAATATTTCAGTAACATAATGAGCCACCTCAACTAAGCTTTTATCGGCAATCAGACAATCGGTTACAGGAAACCAGTTATTTTTTCGGTCAAAATAACCAATAGCTAATTTATTCTGGCTACTTCCAAAAGTGAAATGCACTTTTTGACGGTAGCGGTAAAAAGCAAAATTAGGCAGAACAGAGTTGATAGGAGCATCTATCCGGCCTATTTTTTTCATAATATTATAAACTTTTGTTTTTTTAAGTACTAACTGCTGCTCGTAATCAAGGTTTTGTAAACTGCAACCTCCGCAGTGACCAAAATGGGAACACCTGGGAACATCCCGGTAAGGAGAATTAGTTAAAATTTCCAGAGCCTCTCCCAGAATAACGCCTCTTTTTTCGCCGGTAACTTTTACTTTGACCACATCACCAACGGTGACATCCCCCGAAACAAAGTAAACCCGCTTTTCTTTTTTCCCAATACCCAGTCCTTCTTCGGTAAGGTCAATTATTTCTAAAATTTCTTCCATAAATCCTCCTGAATTAAACTTTCTATTCTCGCCGGTAAATCTCTATACCCTGCTCCTCAATCCTTTGCCGAAACTTTTCATCTAACGGGCTATTCATATCTATAACGTCAATCTTGTAAATACCCGCTGCCTCATCTAAGTCTGACCATAACCCCGATGGCATCCTGCCCTCGCAGTAAACCGCAAGGTCTATATCAGAATTATACTTATAATCCCCCCGGGCGCGGGATCCAAAAATGACCGCTCTAATTACATTTTCCCTTTTTTGCAACTCTTTGATTAAAGCGTTTAAAATATGTTCAGGTAAACCGAAATTCATTTAAGCACCTCCGCCATCTTCTTAGCAAATGCTGCAAAAGCGTCATAATACCTTTTTTTAACTTTATCATAGATTTCTTTGGCCATTTGCTCGTCATAAGTGTGCACAGTAAGATTTCGAGCATCGATCATATCAATCCAGACATCCCCATCAAAAATAAGTCCATAGGCAAATGCTTCTTTAAAGGCTGCTCGCGGCGAGTTTACAGTTGCATACCCCTCATACTCAAGATAGGTCTTCATCAGTTTCCAAGCCAGTTCATAGATAAACTCAAAACGCTGAATTACGCCATCATAAACTAAAGGATTTGTTAAATCTTCTTCCAACGCTTCTTTAAGTCTTAAAACAGCCTTCTTATATTCATTAAATTTCTCCATTAACCGTTCGCTATTCACTATTTAACCTCCCTTAAATTTTGCTAACCCTATTATATTAGCAAAAGAAAATAATTTCAAAAATATTCCATTTTTTGTCTGGATTAACAATACTTAGAGAAAAAACATTTTCCCCATTACAAACCAGGTCATGATTCCATTCCAGGTGGCATGCGCCACAAAGGGGCTTAATAACGTGCCGGTCTTTTCGTAAAGATACGCCAGTATTGCACCCCCTATTGAGAGCGGTAAAAACCGGTAAGGATCAAAATGCATCGCTCCAAAAAGTAAGGAAGATACTGCTATCCCTCCAACCACACCCATGTATTTTTTTAATACAGGATAGCTAAAACCGCGAAAGAAAAGCTCTTCGGCAAAAGGGCCGAGAAAAACTCCCAAAAATACCAGCATATTTTTCTCCGTGGGAGTTTTAGCCAGGGTTAAGAGTTTTTCAAAGGTCTGCGGAGGAGGATTAACCTTTAAAATTTTAAAACTAAAAGCTCCCACCACCACCACGGTAATTAAAATTAAAAAACCTCCAAACACTCCCCATTTAAAGGCTTTACCCCAATTTTTTACCGTAAGCCCCAGGTCAGATAGGTGACCTCGGTTTTTTTCCACCACCCACAATACCAAAGCCAATAGTAGTATATCCTGAAAAAAAGTTAAAAAGATAACCTTGGCTCCAAAACTTTTAAGGCCGGGAAGAGGAAGCGCTCCCAACAGTAAATTCATCCCATTTACCAAAACTAAAGTTAATATCAATATTAAAACCACATGTTTTAACTTCCAGCGAATTTCCAGCATCAAACCCCTCCTGTTTTTCATCTCTATTTTAGCATTTCCCGCAGGTGAAAAAAATAAAAACCTCCAAAACTGGAGGCTTTTATAAGTGTTTAATAATATAATCGGCCATTTCGGAGGTTTTCGCAGTCCCGCCTAAATCATAGGTAACCATGTCCTTATTGGGAAGAACCTTGGTTAAAGCCCGCTCTATTTTGGCAGCTGCATCCACTTCTCCCAGGTGTTTTAACATCATCACCCCCGATAAAATCTCCGCCAGGGGATTTACCCGGTTTTGGCCGGCATGCTTTGGGGCACTTCCGTGCACCGGTTCAAAAACTGCATATTCGTCACCGATATTGGCTCCCGGTGCCACTCCAAGGCCACCTACCAAACCCGCGCAGAGGTCCGACAAAATATCACCGTAAAGATTGGGCATCACCATCACATCAAATTTTTCCGGAGTTTGAACCAACTTCATGGCCATAGCATCAACAATCATATCCTCAAACTCAATATCGGGATATTCCGCGGCCACTTCCCGGGCCACCGCTAAAAATAAGCCATCGGTATACTTCATGATATTGGCTTTATGAACGGCGGTAACCTTTTTTCGTCCCTCTTTGCGGGCCAGTTCGAAAGCAAACCGGACAATCCTTTGGGAAGCTTTCCGGGTAATAATTTTGATGCTTTCCGCCGCATCATCACCTACCATGTGTTCAACTCCGGCATATAAGTCTTCGGTATTTTCCCGGACCGTAATTAAATCAATATTTTCATAACGGGTAACCACACCCGGTAAGGATTTTGCCGGCCGAACATTGGCATATAAATCCAGGGCTTTTCTTAAGGCAACATTCACGCTGCGAAATCCCGTGCCGATAGGTGTAGTCATCGGACCTTTTAAAGCAACTTTATTTTTTTTGATAGATTCCAAAACATAATCGGGCAACGGAGTACCGTACTCGGCCATTACCTTTTCCCCGGCTTCCACCACTTCCCATTCAATATTCGCGCCGCTGGCGTCAATTACCCGCCTGGCTGCTTCGACAATTTCCGGACCAATTCCGTCTCCGGGAATCAATGTTACTCTATGCGCCATCGTAGACCTCCTTAAAAGTTAAATGTGCCGTATTTTTTAAAATGCTCAATCAACCCGCCATCATTTAAAATCTTGATCATTACCTCCGGCAAAGGCTTAATCGGTATATCCTCGCCGGTAGTCAGGTTTCTAATAATCCCTTTAGACAAATCTACTTCCAGTTCATCGCCGGCATTTATTTTATCGGTATCACACTCAATTACCGGAAGACCGGTATTAATTGCATTCCGGTAAAAAATCCGGGCAAAGGACTTAGCAATGACAGCACCAATTTTAGCGTATTTAATGGCCAGCGGTGCTTGTTCCCGGGATGAACCGCAGCCAAAGTTACTGCCGGCAACGATAAAATCTCCGGGGGTTATTTTGTTGTAAATATCCGGGTCTAAATCTTCCATCACGTGCTTTGCTAATTCATTCATATCCAATGTTTTAAACTTGTATTTACCGGAAATTATATAATCGGTATTGACGTCATTGCCAAATTTATGGCATTTACCCCTTAAAATCATTTTTTACTCCACCATCCTTAAAAATAAGGTCTCGGGTCCGCAATCTCACCGGCAATAGCCGAAGCAGCAACTGTGGCCGGTGAAGCTAAATAGATAAAGGCATTACTGTTACCCATCCGGCCTTTGAAATTCCGGTTGGCAGTTGAAATAACATTTTCTCCGTCGGAAGGTATACCGTTATGGGTACCCACACAAGGACCACAGCCCGGTGTAACTACGGCAGCCCCAGCTTCCACAAAAATTTTAATAAGTCCTTCTTCCATGGCTTTCAGGAAAATTTTGCGGGAAGCCGGCGCCACAATCAGGCGGGTTCTGGGATGAATTTTTCTGCCCTCAAGGATTTTGGCTGCGATCCGTAAATCTTCAAGCCGTCCGTTTGTACAGGTTCCCAGTACCGCCTGGTGAATCGGAGTACCGGCCACCTCGGTAACTTTGGCGGTGTTATCAACGGTATGCGGCTTGGCCACCATCGGTTCCAACTCCGATACGTCATATTCCAAAACTTTAGCATAAACCGCATCCGGATCGGCAAAGACCGGTGTAAAATCCTTACCGCCGTGTTCTTTTACAAAAGCAAAAGTTTTTTCATCGGCTTCCATCAATCCGGCTTTTGCTCCCATTTCAATAGCCATATTGGCAATGGTAAAGCGACCATCCATGGAAAGGTCCGAAATAGCTTCCCCGGTGTATTCCGCGGCCATATAGGTTGCTCCATCGGCGGTTACATCCCCGATTAAATACAAAATTAAATCCTTGGCAAATACTCCTTTGGGAAGTTTACCCTTTAACACAAATTTTATCGTTTCGGGAACTTTAAACCAGAGCTTCCCGGAAATAATCGCCGCTGCCAGATCGGTAGACCCAACACCGGTAGCAAAGGCATTTAACGCCCCGTAAGTGCAGGTATGGGAATCGGCCCCTACTACCAGGGAACCGGGACCTACTTTACCGCTTTCCGGCACTACCTGGTGGCAGACTCCATCGCCAATATCGTGGAAATCAATTCCGTGCTCGTCCCGAAACTCCCGCATCAATTTGTGAAGCCGCGAAACCCCTTCATTGGGGCTGGGAGCGCTGTGGTCTATCACAAACACCACTTTTTCCGGATCAAAAACTTTTTTCCCGCCCATCTCTTTAAAGGATTTTATTGCCAGGGGAGCCGTTCCGTCCTGCCCCATAACGTAATCCACATCGGCTACCACAATTTGGCCCGCATAAGCATCAACGCCGCTTTTTTGCGAAAGGATTTTTTCAATGATTGTTTTTCCCAAAGCTACATTCCCCGCTTTCCGAAATGTTCTTCGTAGATTAAAACAAGCTCTTTATCAAACAAAGACCGTTTTAATTCCACCGCATGGGCCCGGACATGGGGTAGAAGCTCTGCTGCCTGTTCATCGGTTAAGTGAATTCCGTACTCGGCAAATTTCGCTTTTAATGCTGCCGAACCGGAGTGCTTACCGATAACAATTTGTCGCTCCAAACCCACTTCTTCGGGCTGGAAAGCCTCGTAGGTTTTAGGGTTCTTTAACGCTCCATCGGCATGGATTCCCGATTCGTGGGCAAACATGTTGGAACCCACAATAGCTTTCCAGGCGGGAAGTTCCCGGCCGGAAGCCTTGGAAACATAAAGAGCAACTTCCCGGAAAAGCTCGGTCTTAAAGCCAAGATCGATACCGTATATATGTTTTAAGGCCATTACCACTTCTTCTAAAGCAGCGTTTCCGGCCCGCTCCCCAAGGCCAATAACCGTAACCCCTACAAACTTAGCTCCGGCTTTAACCCCGGCTAAAGCATTGGCGGTGGCCATGCCAAAGTCGTTGTGGGTATGCATTTCAATTTCAATACCTACTCTTTCCCGCAATTCCTTGACCCTTTCATAAGTAGTAAATGGATCAAGAATACCAACGGTATCGCAATATCTTAAACGGTCGGCTCCTGCTTGTTTAGCCGCCAAACCAAACTGCACCAAAAATTCCATGTCTGAGCGGCTGGCATCTTCAGCGTTCACCGAAACGTACAAACCTTCTTTTTTAGCAAACTCGCAGGCTTTAACCATATTTTCAATAACCCATTCCCGGGAGGCCCGGAGTTTATGTTCAATGTGGATATCCGAAGTGGATATCGATATAGCTACCGCATCAACCCCGCAGCGCAGCGACTCTTCAATATCTTTAATTACCGGACGGTTCCAGCCCATGATACTGGCTTTTAGTCCAAGTTTGCAGATAGCGGTAATTGCCTCTTTTTCATCGCCCCCCATCGTTGGAATTCCTGCTTCAATCTGGTCAACGCCAAGCTCATCCAGCATCTGGGCAATTCGAATTTTTTCCTTATTTGCAAAAACTACTCCTGCAGTTTGTTCTCCGTCTCTTAAGGTCGTATCAACGATATAAATTGGTTTATCTTTTAATTTCACGTTATTTCACCCTCCCACTTTGTAGCTTAATCTATTTTTTAATGATAACACACCCCAAAAATTGTTAAAAGATTTTCAAAGTTTTTATACTGTATACTTTTTTTAGAAGTTAGAAGTTGGAGGTTAGAAATTGGACAAAAAATATTAAAAAATAAAAACCTTAATAAAGTAAAAATATACAAAAACCGCTGTCATAAAGAACAGCGGTTTTTGTATTAAAGTTTTGCTAATTTGTCCCGTAAGAGCTGGTTTACCGCTTCAGGATTAGCCCGTCCGCGGGTTTCTTTCATAATCTGGCCAACTAAGAAGCCTAATGCCTTTTCCTTTCCGTTCTTGTAATCTTCCACCGCTTTGGGATTTGCTGCAATTACTTTATCCACCACCGCTTCCAATTCACCCAAATCGGTAATTTGCACCAGTCCTTTTTCTTTGACGATTACCTCCGGGTCTTTACCGGTTGAAAACATCTCTTCAAACACCGTTTTGGCAATTTTACCGGAAATGGTGCCGTTATCTAAAAGTTCTAACATCCTGGTAATTTGTTCAGGTTTTATGGGACATTCGGTAATTTCTTTTCCTGCAGCATTTAGTAAGCGTAAAAGCTCATTTATGACCCAGTTAGCTACTGCTTTTGGATTACTGTAACCCTTCGCCGCTTCCTCGTAGTAATCCGCCAGTTCCCGGGTTAAGGTCAGGACGTGGGCATCGTAGGGAGTTAAGCCATACTGTTCCACAAACCGCTTTTTCCGGGCATCCGGAAGCTCCGGTAATGTGGCTCTGATTTCTTCCAGCCACTCCCGGTCAATGACCACCGGCGGTAAATCCGGCTCGGGGAAATAACGGTAATCGTGGGCTTCCTCTTTGCTGCGCATGGAAAGGGTTACCTGACGGCTCTCATCCCACATCCGGGTTTCCTGGATGATTCGCCCGCCTTCTTCCAAAATCTCAATTTGCCGGGCAATTTCGTATTCCAAAGCTTTTTGCAGAGCTTTAAAAGAGTTCATATTTTTTATTTCCGTTTTGGTTCCGAACTCTTTCTGGCCTTTGGGACGAACCGAAACGTTCGCATCACATCTAAGGCTACCTTCCTCCATCCGGCAATCGGAAATTCCGGTATACTGGATAATTGCTTTAAGTTTTTCCAAGTAAAGTCTTGCTTCCTCGGGAGTACGGATATCCGGCGCCGAAACTATTTCAATCAGCGGCACTCCGGTTCGATTGTAGTCAACTAAAGAGTAAGGTGTTACCGCAAGGTTTCCCTGGTGCACTAATTTTCCCGCATCTTCTTCCATGTGAATCCGGGTAATGCCAATTCTTTTTACCTGCCCATCGACCTCAATTTCTAAATAACCGTTTTTCGCTAACGGCAAATCGTACTGGGATATCTGATAATTCTTGGGTAAGTCGGGGTAGTAGTAATTTTTCCGGTCAAATTTACAGTATTCGGCCACTTCGCAGTTTAACGCCAGCGCTGCTTTAATCGCGTAATCCACCACTTTTTTATTTAAAACGGGCAAAACCCCGGGAAGCCCCAAGCACACCGGACAAACGTGCGAGTTCGGATCGCCGCCAAACTCGGTAGAACAATTGCAAAAGATTTTCGTATTGGTTTTTAACTCCACGTGAACTTCTAACCCAATAACCGCTTCGTATTCGCGCATAATACACCTCCTAAAGCTTGGGCCGTGCCTTATGAAATTCGGTATTTTGCTCAAAGGCATGGGCAACTTTCAGTAAGGTTCCTTCATCAAAAGGCTTACCAATTAGCTGGAATGATACCGGCAGATGACCGTCAAAACCAGCCGGAACCGAAATCCCGGGAAGACCGGCCAAGTTTACGGCCATGGTGAAGATGTCCGAAAGATACATCGAAACCGGGTCGGACGTTTTTTCGCCAAACTTAAACGCCGGTGTTGGAGTGGTTGGGGTTAAAAGGAGATCTACTTTGGTAAAAGCCCGGTCAAAATCTTCTTTAATAAGGGTCCTTACTTTCAGCGCCTTTAGGTAATAAGCATCATAATAACCGGCACTTAAAGCATAGGTACCAAGCATGATCCGTCTTTTTACCTCAGCCCCAAAACCTTCCGCCCGGGTCCGGGAGAACATTTCCACCACATCTTCGGCTTCAAAATCCCGGTAGCCATAACGGACTCCGTCATACCGGGCCAGGTTGGAAGAAGCTTCCGCCGGAGCAATAAGATAGTACACCGGAAGAGAATATTTGGTATGAGGTAACGATACCTCTTCAAAGACCGCTCCTAAACTTTCCAAACCCTTTATCGCCTCGTCAATCGCCTTTTTCACTCCAGCATCAATACCGTCAATAAAATATTCCTTCGGCAGCCCAATTTTCAGGCCCTTAATTTCCTGATTTAAAAAGCTTAAGTAATCAGGATATTCAATATCGGCAGAAGTTGAATCTTTCGGGTCATGACCGGCAATCACATTTAATAAAAGGGCCGCATCTTCCACCGTCCGGGCAAAAGGTCCGATTTGGTCCAAGGAGCTGGCAAAAGCCACCAGGCCATACCGGCTTACCGCCCCGTAAGTAGGCTTTAAACCAACTATTCCGCAAAAAGCAGCAGGCTGGCGGATGGAACCCCCGGTATCGGAACCCAAAGCCACTACCGCTTCCCCGGCGGCAACACTGGCCGCCGACCCACCGGAAGAACCACCGGGCACCCGTTCTAAATCCCAGGGATTTTTGGTGGGGAAAAAGCGGGAATTTTCGGTAGAGGAACCCATGGCAAACTCGTCCAAATTGGTTTTACCGGTAAACACCGCCCCAGCTTCCTTTAATTTTTCCACCACAGTAGCGTCATACGGCGGTATGTAGTTTTCCAGGATTTTGGACGAACAGGTAGTTCTAATCCCGGCGGTAGACATGTTATCTTTGATGGCCACCGGAACCCCCGCCAGCGGCCCCGGGTCTTCTCCCCGGGCAATTTTTTCATCGACTTCCCGGGCCATTTTAAGTCCCAGCTCCCGGGTTACCGTCACATAAGCTTGAATTTTGGGCTCTACCGCTTCTATCCGGTCAAAAGTAGCTTTAGCCACCTCTACCGCCGATATCTCTTTAGCCTTTATTTTTTCTGTTATTTCTTTTGCACTTAAGTAATATAGTTCCAAAACCATACCCTCCTTTAAATAATTTTCGGCACCTTAAAGAAGTTTTCTTCCCGTTCCGGAGCATTGGCCAGGGCTTTTTCGGGATCTAAATGCTGATGAACTTTATCTTCCCGAAAAACATTTTTGATGGGCAGCACGTGGGCGGTGGGTTTCACCTTTTCGGTATCCAGTTCCTGTAATTGTTCTGCATATTTTAAAATATCATTCAACTGTTTTGTATACATTTCCTTTTCTTCGTCACTTAATTTTAACCGGGCAAGCATTGCCACATGTTCAACATCTTTTAAGGAAATTGTCATAACGGTTCCCCCTTTAAAAAATATCCTTTTGCCATTATACAAAAATCTAACAAACATTGACAAGAAAATAGTGAAAATCTTAGCTCATCACCATCTGGCGAAACTCCTCTTCGGTTAAGATTGGAATACCCAGCTCTTTGGCTTTGGTTAATTTACTGCCGGGGTCTTCGCCAACCACTACATAACTGGTTTTTTTCGAAACGGAAGAACTTACTTTTCCACCAAGACTTAAAATGAGTTGCTCCGCTTCTTTGCGGGTGAAGGATGAAAGAGTTCCGGTTAAGACAAAAGTTAATCCTTCTAAGCGGTTATCCCGCACCTCGGCCAGGTACTTAGTGTTTACTCCCGCTGCTTTTAACTTTTCGATAAGTTCTAAATTTTCCTTTTGGGCAAAAAACGCCTTAATTGAAGCCGCCATTTTGGGCCCCACAGAAGGAATCGCCATGATCTCCTCTTCCCCGGCGGCAATTAACTTGTCAAGCTCCTTAAAATGAACTGCCAAATCCCGCGCAGCTTTTTCCCCTACAAGCCGAATTCCAAGGCCGTAAATAAGCCGTTCCAAGCTATTTTGCTTACTTTTTTCAATAGCATTAATCAGGTTTTCGGCCGATTTTTTCCCCATCCGCGGAAGCCTGGCAACCTCTTCGGCAGATAAGTAGTAAAGGTCGGCATAATTATGAATTAAGCCAGCTTCCAGTAAGAGCTCGGCCACCGCCGGTCCCAGGCCTTCAATATTCATAGCTCCTCTTGACGCAAAATGCACGATACCTTCTTTCAACTGGGCAGGACAGGAAGCATTGGTACACCGCCAGGCCGCTTCCCCGGGAAGTCTTACCGCTTTCCCCTGGCAGACCGGACAGGTATCAGGCATGACAAACTCTTTCTCAGCACCGGTCCGCTTTTCCTTTACCACTTCCACTACTTCCGGAATTATTTCGCCAGCTTTTTGCACCCTGATGATATCGCCAATTCGGATATCCTTTTCCCGGATGTAATCTTCGTTATGCAGCGATGCTCGCGTCACGGTAGTACCGGCCAGGCTTACCGGCTCAAATATAGCCGTCGGTGTTAAAACCCCGGTACGGCCAACCCGCACGATAATATCTTTTAACCGGGTCTCGGCAATTTCCGCTGGAAACTTATAAGCAATCGCCCACCGGGGAGACTTTGCGGTAAACCCTAAAGCTTCCTGCTGGGCAAGACTATTTACTTTAATTACCAAACCGTCAATAACATAGGGCAGGGAAAACCTCTTTTCGTGCCAGCTCTGGCAGTAGTTAATAACGTCATCAATATTGTTAAATACTTCCCGGTAAGGATTTACTCTAAACCCAAGCTCCAAAAGCCACTCCATTAATTCCGCCTGGGTTTTGGGCTCGTATCCCTGAACTTCCCCAATAGCATACATAAAAGCACTTAAGTCCCGTTCAGCGGTAACTTTGGGGTCAAGCTGCCGTAACGACCCTGCTGCTGCATTCCGGGGATTGGCAAATAAGGGCTCCCCCCGCTCTTCCCGCTGCTCATTTAAGCGGGCAAAAGATTCCTTGGGCATGTACGCTTCGCCCCGAACTTCTAAAAGGGGTACGGGGTTTCGTAATTTTAAGGGTATAGCTTTAATGGTTTTAACGTTAGCGGTAATATCTTCCCCCGTGGTACCGTTACCCCGGGTGGCTCCTCGCACCAAAACTCCGTTTTCATATACCAAAGATATGGCCAGGCCGTCGATTTTTAACTCTACCTCATACTCTACTTCCTGCCCGGGTAACAGTGACCGGACCCTCCGGTCAAATTCCTTTAAATCCTCCGGTCCAAAGGCGTTATCAAGACTGTACATCGGTTTTAAATGAGCCACTTCCCGAAATTCTTTGGCAACTTCCCCTCCCACCCGCTGGGATGGAGAATCGGGAGTGATAAACTCGGGATACTGCTGCTCCAAAGAAATTAACTCCCGGAGCATCCGGTCATATTCGGCATCGCTTATTTCCGGCTGGTCCAAAACATAATACCGGTAGTTGTGATAATGAAGAAGGGCCCTAAGTTCTTCGATACGCTTTCTGACAGCTTCCTTATCCATCCATCCACCTCCTTAGACTTTTACCAGAGGAGCAAAACTTCCCAGAAGTTCTTTTACTTCACCACCTTCAAATCTCACTTTTATAATTACATCTCCCTCTTTGGGTTTAACTTCTAACACCGTTCCCACTCCAAACTTTTTATGGCTTACCCTATCTCCCGGAGAAAAAGCCCAATTTTGCTTTTCTCTCCCCGGAGAAAGAGTTTTGGCAGCTTCATTAACTCCGGAAACCGTTTCTAATAAACTTTCAATTAACTCTTCGGGAATTTCATCTAAAAAGCGGGAAGGCTCGTTAAAGTCGGTCCGTCCGTAAACCGTCCGCCGCCAGGCCCGGGTAAGATAAAGCCTCTTTTGCGCCCGGGTAATGCCCACATAGCAAAGCCTTCTTTCTTCTTCTAATTCCTGGGGGTCAATACTGAAAATGGCCCGGCTGTGGGGAAATATCCCTTCCTCCAGACCCACCAGAAAAACCACCGGAAATTCCAGACCCTTGGCAGCATGGAGAGTCATCATCCGCACCCGGTTTTCGCCACCTTCTTCGATATCCGCATCGGTTAAAAGGGATATGGTAGCCAAAAACGCCTCTAAAGACTTATCTTCGCTCTCCCGTTCAAAAGCCTGGGTTACGGTCAAAAACTCGTTTAAGTTTTCAATTCTCGCCCTTGCTTCCATGGTATCTTCCGCTTTTAACGCCGGTAAATAACTGGAACGCTCCAAAATTTCTTCGGTAAGTTTGGTAACGCTTATTCTGTCTTTTAATTCCCGAAACCAGAGGAGCATTTCGCCAAATTCCTTTAAAGCTTTCCTGGTTTTTCCGGAAACCAAAGCCAAAGCTTCATCCCTTAAAAGCAATAACCCTATGGGCAGTCCAGTTTCGTCGGCATAAGCTTCAATCTTGGCAATGCTCGCTTCTCCGATTCCTCGCTTGGGCTCATTTATGATTCTTTTTAAAGAGACTTTATCATAAGGGTTTGCAACTATCCGCAAATAAGCAATGATATCTTTTATTTCTTTCCGGTCATAAAAACGCCTGCCACCAAATATTACGTACGGAATGCCTCTTTGCATAAACGCTTCTTCAAAGTTCCGGGATAAAGCATGGGTTCGATACAAAAGGGCAATATCTTTGTAATTATACTCGCCGCTTTTCACCAAAGATTCGATGGTTAAAGCCACAAACGCCGCTTCATCTTTTTCATCTACCGCCGGATAAAAGTAAACGGGATGGCCCGGTTCTTTAACAGAAAAAATCTCTTTTTCCTTGCGCATCCGGTTTTTGGCAATTACCGCATTAGCCGCATCGAGGATTTTCTGGGTGGAGCGGTAATTTTCTTTTAAGATCACCACTTTTGCTTCCGGATAGTCACGTTCAAAATTTAAAATATTGGTAATATCCGCTCCCCGCCAGGAGTAAATGCTCTGGTCGGGATCTCCCACCACACAGAGATTCCGGTGTTTTTGGGCTAAAAGATTTACCAGCCGGTACTGGGCATGGCTGGTATCCTGATACTCATCCACCAGAATATATTTAAATCGCCGCTGGTAGTATTCAAGAACGCGAGGATAATTTTCAAATAGTCTTACCGCATAATAAAGTAAATCATCAAAGTCAAGGGCATTATTTTTATTAAGCTTTTCCTGGTACATATTATAAATTATCGCCACTTTTTCTTTAAATAAGTCATCGGCATCGTCTCTATACTGCCGGGGAGAAATAAGCTTGTCCTTGGCCGAGGAAATATGGTAGGCAATAGCTTTAGGAGCAAACCGTTTATCGTCAATATTTAGCTCTTTTAAGCACTCTTTTATTACCTGCAATTGGTCTTCCTCATCATAAACGGTAAAATCCCGGCTAAAACCAAGTTTTTCAATATCATTCCGTAATATTCTTAACGCAAAAGAATGAAAAGTAGAAATCCAGATTTCCCGGGCACTTCCCGAGATTAACCTTTCTACCCGTTCTTTCATTTCGCGGGCCGCTTTATTGGTAAAAGTTATGGCTAAAATTTCATGGGGGTAGGCCATTTTCCGATAAAGCAAGTGAGCGACCCGGAAGGTTAAAACTCTGGTTTTCCCTGTTCCCGCACCAGCTAAAACCAAAAGAGGGCCTTCTACATGGGTAACCGCTTCTCTTTGAGCTGGGTTTAAAGTAGCTAACAGTTTCTCCATCGATAGCCTCCATCTACTCGATATTTTTCCCATCCCATTATACCATTCAACGCCTTTTTCCGATAATCCTTTCAGCAAAAACTAAAAGTTTGTACTTGATTTCGCATGTTTTTTAGTTTATTATTATATTAGAAAATTCTAATATTGTGAACAGGAGGTTAAATATGGACTTTTTGCTGGCGGAACTTGCCGAAATTTTTAAAGCACTGGCCCATCCTACCCGATTAAAAGTTATTTATTACCTAAAAGACCGCGAGCGCTGCGTCTGCGAATTTATTGAAGAGTTTTCGGTTGAGCAGTCCAATATCTCCCAGCACTTAGCGGTTTTAAAGCGGGCCGGAATTGTCACCTCCCGGCGGGTTGGACTAAATGTTCATTACCGGCTCACCAATCCCAAATTTGCCGAACTGGTGGATTTATTAAAAGACATTGTTATTGAAGAAACTAAAAAAGAAAGTGAATATCTCTTAAAGGGAGAGGATAACAATGCTTAATAGTTTTGCTGACCTTGTCACTTATAAACTTTTGGGTCTAGCAAAAGGTAGTGCTTTAGGTGAAGCAGTGCACTTTTTTATTTATGATACCATTAAGATTTTCCTTTTACTTGCTGTAATTATTTTCGTCGTTTCCTACCTACGCTCTTACATCACCCCGGAAAAAACCCGGAAAGTCTTAAGTGGCAGGTTTGGTTTTTTGGGAAATATCTTGGCCGCTTTATTTGGGATAATAACGCCCTTTTGCTCCTGCTCCGCCGTTCCCCTTTTTATCGGCTTTGTGGAAGCAGGAGTTCCCTTGGGAGTCACCTTTTCTTACCTCGTTTCCGCCCCCATGGTCAATGAAGTAGCTTTGGTCATGCTTTTAGGGATGTTTGGGATTAAAGTTGCATTAATTTACGTTGCTTCCGGCTTAGTAATTGCCATAATTTCAGGTATTATCATCGGCAAACTTAAGCTTGAACACTGGGTGGAAGATTATGTTTACCAAATTAAAATGGGAGAGCAAGCTGCCTCTTCCCAGGGGGTGACTTTTGCTCAAAGAGTGGAGTTCGCCAAATTTGCCACCAAAGATATCTTAAAAAAAGTCTGGCCGTATGTTGTAGTTGCCATCGCCATAGGTGGCTTTATGCACGGCTATGTTCCTACTGACTTTTTTGTTAAATACGCCGGCAAAGGTCAACTTTGGGCTGTACCCTTTGCGGTACTTCTTGGTATCCCCCTTTATTCCAACGCCGCCGGGGTAATCCCGATTGTAAAAGTTCTTTTTGAAAAAGGAGTAGCTCTGGGTACTGTTTTAGCCTTTATGATGTCAGTAACGGCACTAAGTCTTCCGGAAATGATTATTTTAAGAAAAGTTTTAAAGCCTAAGCTTTTGGCAACCTTTGTGGGAATCGTTGGTTTTGGCATCTTATTAACCGGTTATTTATTTAATGCTATTTTTTAAAATAAATTTTTCAAGGGAGGTTTAAGTATGGAAATTAAAATCTTGGGAATGGGTTGTGCCAATTGCGAAAAGCTGGAAAGGATGGTTTTTAACGCTTTGGCCGAATTAAACATCGATGCTAATGTTCAAAAAGTCCAAGACATTCCGGAAATTATGAAATACGGCGTAATGTCCACCCCCGGTTTAGTCATTGATGAAAAAGTTATATTATCCGGCCGTGTCCCCTCCAAAGCAGAACTGGAAAAAATCATTTTAGAACACGCCAACAAGTAAAAGCCGCAGTTTTTTGCGGCTTTTACTTCAGTTGAGGTGAGATTATGACCTGTTTAAACTGTGCTTTTTACCTACCCTCAGCTAAGGCAAATCAGTTTTATTGTTATTACTTACAAAATTCCTACTTTAAAAATGAATCCTGGCTTAAACATTGTTGCTTCTTTATGCCTAAAGACCACACTGAAGACTTTACTCTTTTGCAGTACACCCTTTTAAAAGAAAGGGAAATTTTAAGTAAAAAATGAAGGGTTTTTTAATTCCCTGGTAGGGGGTATGACAATGACTTGTCAAGAGTGCGGAATTTACGAAAAAGGTATTTGCTATTACTTAAAAACAAAAATCGATGATATTAATCGAGCTAATACCTGCACTTACTTTATTGCTATTCGCTTTGATGGGAACGAGCCTTTTTCGCCCGAAGAACACCTGTTTTTTAAAGAACAAGAATTAAAAAGTCGCAAATTAAAAGGTCCTCTTGACCCGTAAATGGGAGGAAAAAAAATGGACAATTATTTATTGTATGGGATAACAATCTTCCTGCTTGTTTTTTCCTACTTTAAGGATAGCAAAAAAACCAAAATGGCCCTCAAAAAAGCGTGGAAATCCTTTGAAAATATTTTGCCTGAATTTTTAGGAGTAATTATGCTGGTAGGAGTTTTACTGGCCGTATTAAATCCGCAAGTAATTTCCCAAATCCTTGGTAGTAATTCTGGCTGGTTTGGGGTTATCCTAGCAGCAGTAGTTGGTTCTATTACTTTAATACCTGGTTTTGTTGCTTTTCCTATGGCAGCAATGTTACTTAAGAACGGTGCAGGTTACATGCAAATAGGTGCTTTTGTCTCCACCTTAATGATGGTGGGAGTAGTTACAATGCCAGTAGAAATAAGATATTTTGGGAAAAAACTAACAATTTTGCGTAATTTATTTGCTTTTATCTTTTCCTTTTTAGTAGCTTACATTGTAGGAAAGGTTGCTGGTTAATTATGAAAATGTTTCTTAGAAGGTATAAGTTTTTCCTTTTTACGTTATTAACAGTAGGAATTCTAACAATTATTAATAAAAAAATAGGGTTTAAAGCTTTAAGCATTGCCGGTTACAGTTTCAAAGAAATGGCTTTGGTAATCCCTCCGGTTTTTATCCTTTTAGGTTTACTCGATATCTGGGTTCCCAGAGAAACCATGATGAAATATATGGGCGAAAATTCCGGCTTAAAAGGGATTATCTTGGCCATCCTTTTAGGTTCAGCCGCCGCCGGCCCCCTTTACGGTGCCTTTCCTATTGCTGCTGTTTTTATGAAAAAAGGCGTAAAATTCACCAATATTCTTATCTTCATTGGCGCTTGGTCTACTACTAAAATTCCAATGTTCTTATTTGAACTTTCCGCCCTTGGCAGTAAATTTGCAGTAACTCGGCTTTTAATAGACATTCCAGGAATAATTATCATTGCCTATTTGCTTTCAACCTTTGTATCCAAGGAAGAAATAAAAAATATTTATCAAAAAGCGGAAACTCTTTCCTAATTGCTTCAAAACCCCTTAATTAATTCATTTAAGGGGTTAAAATACCAAAAATAACAAGGAGGAGATTTTTATGGATTTTCAAACCATTATGGAAAACATTAAAAAAGAAACGGGTGAAGTTCCTAAGCCACTAAAACTCTTAGGAGAACTCAATCCAGACCTGGTAGTTGAACACATTACTGCCAAGAAAAAATTAATGGCTAAAGAAAGCCTTCCAGCCAAATATAAAAGCTTAATCTTACTGGCAGCAGCTATCGCTTTAGATTCGCAGGCGTGCATCTTAAATAACGTTAAAGAAGCCCGCAAAAACGGCGCAACCCTTGAAGAAATCGCTGAAGTTTATTCCCTTGCCCGTTTTGCCAAATCTTCTACTACCGTTTCAAACTTTGCTCCAGCCCTCGAATGGCTTTTAGAAAATAAATAATTTACAATGTTAAAAAGGCCGGCATCCATGTCCGGCCTTTTTTATGTTTATTTTAAAAATCGTTTATCTTTACTGTTAGTTAATTTTTTAACTTCTGCTGCTGTATACCCCAACTTTGCTAAATTCAAATAATCTTTACTTGAATGACAATCCTGGCATTTTAAAGCATTTTTCTTGGTAACATCATGACTTACCGAGAAATAACCGGTAATCTTTTTAGGCATCATCCAACCCGTTAGATATAAGTTTTGCAACGGGTAAAGTTCTTTACCTTTGGCAATAGCCTTAAACGGATCACCATAAATGGATAATACTCCTAAGCTCTGGTAAATCGGCTTATTAGCTACTGGATCCCACGGCAATACTGTGGATAAGGGCTTAAAGGTTGAAATTTTACTTTTCTTATCGCTGCGGCTTCCCAACGGCATCAGTTCTTCAGTACCTTTTCCATTATACCAGAAGTAAGTTGGCTTGGTCTTATATGATTCATCAAAAGGATCTGCTTTTGGATCATATATTCCGGTGACTGAATTATATTGCACGTTGATAAAGTCACGCGTTACAACACCCCCAATGGTTGGTATATGGCAAACTTTACAGGAAATCCGACTTGTGTGTTTATCAAGAGTTGGGTTTTTATGAATTGTTTGCCCTTTACCAGCCTTATGGCAATTTTCGCATTTAATTTCCCGATTGGGATCATCCCAGGCCCATTCTCCAGGGTCATTACCATGTTCAAATTTATGGTTTACTGCTTTGTGGCAGTCCACACACTGCATTCCTTTTGCGATGTGCACATCCCGCTCCGGACTAAAGTTAACCCCACGTTTCCACCAAGGGCCCCCTGCAGGATTTTTATGGCAACGCAAACAATTTTCTTTGGGAATTTTCCCACCTACCGACTGCGCTGCTTCTAAGCTTTTATCAAACTCCATCCTAAATCCTTGCTCGGTTTTTACTACTTTTCGTTTACTCATATCATATTTTTCGGCATGACATATTAAGCAATCAATTTCTTTTTTATCCTCTTCAGTAGCGTTTTCCGGGTAAACCCCATTACCAATATGGCAGCGAGCACAGCCACCATTTTGTGAAGGCTTTGAGGAATCAAGGGGTGTTAAGATGCCTATCCAGTTGATAACAGCAATTGAACCTGGTAAGCCACATAGCCTATTTACTTGTCCCCATTCTCCCCCTAAAGGAGTCTTTCCATCTTTTTTATAAACCGCCGGCGCTACTGACTTATTTTTATAGTGGAGTGAATTTACCACTTCATTTAAAGCATTAGGATGGCATTTTAAGCAGGTAGATGCTCCATCATATTGCTGAATTAACCCGTTATGATCCACTTTACTTTTGGGCTGGGGTAGGGGCGGTAACTTGGCTTGAGCAGCAAATGCCACCGAGCTGAAAAGCATTAATAAAATAGTTCCGAAAAAAATAAACCACTTTTTGCTCATAACCTTCCTCCTTTTTGTCATCTTCTTTGTTTTTACATCATTTTTTTACTCATTTCTCACCTCCCTAAATAGTTATAAATATAGGCTTTTGCAAAACCAGAAAGCCTCAAAAGAATTGAATTACAAGAGATAAAAAATTTTTATCACTCCTGATTTTTATAGGAGATTGCCTCCGCTTTATTGAATTATTTTATTTGTTTTGGTAAACAACACAAAAACAATAAAGCAGGAGGCAAAAATTATGAACGGTCGTCAGCTGCTTTTTAATTTTATCGAAATTTTTACCTCAACTCACAAAGTTAATTTCTATACTAAAGTCTTTGATGCGCTTGACCTGTCTG
>NZ_ATYG01000028.1:0-28632 GCF_000427565.1 Carboxydothermus ferrireducens DSM 11255 | reverse complement strand
AAAAAAAATAACACCGTTACCACCATTTTGCGAAAATATTTACCGTCTCCGTCAGCAATAATAAAAATAAAAAGAAGGGGTGAAACACAGATGGCAAAATTTACTCCTGAGGGAACTCTTCTCCCCGCCGACGTCGCCGATGCCCTTAAGTACGAAATCGCCGCGGAGCTGGGAATCACGGGAAAAATTGATACGGCTAACGATTACTGGGGCAACGTTGCAAGCCGCGACTGCGGCCGGGTCGGCGGTAAAATTGGGGGTAACATGGTAAAACTGATGATTAAAAGAGCCGAAGAGACTTTAGCCCGTGGCCAAAGCCCCTTCTAACGCTTTTACCCAGGTTTTAAGCTCGTTCAAGTAATGGTAATTGGTCAGGTCAAAATGAACGGGAGTAATGGAAATTTCTTTGCGCGCCAGGGCCGCGGTGTCGGTGTCCTGGCCATTTTCGTAATTTACAGCTTCCCCGGACATCCAGTAATAAGAAAGCCCCCGGGGGTCCTTTCTTTCTTCAAAAACATTGATATACTTTCTCACTCCAAGCCGGGTAATGGCTATCCCTTTAATTTCTTCCAGAGGTACATTGGGAATGTTAATATTTAAGATAGTGTCCCGGGGCCAGGGATGTTCTAAAATCCGGGGTAACAGGCGGGCAAAAATCTCCGCAGCCCTCAAATATTCCTCATCTTCGAAGGCAAAAGAACCCATGGAAATAGCTATGGCCGGTATGCCGTTAATCATGGCTTCAATGGCCGCCGAAACCGTCCCGGAATAAAGCACATCGGTACCGAGGTTGGGACCGGAGTTAATCCCCGATAAAACTAAATCCGGCGGTTTATCGAGAAGCGCTTCCACGGCCAGCTTAACACAATCCGCCGGGGTACCATCCACCGAGACACCCCGCACCTTGCTGTTTTTAAAAGTAATGTCAAAAGCCCGAAGCGGCCGGTGTACGGTAATCCCGTGGCCGGTAGCACTTTTTTCCCGGTCCGGAGCCACCACCGTTAGCTCATATTTCCCTTCTTTTTCCAATACCTGCCTTAAAGCTTTAATCCCCGGGGCATAAATCCCGTCATCATTGGTTAATAAAATCCGCACCCTTCCCACCTACTCTACTTCGTAAATGGACATTACCATCTCGCCGTTTTTTTTGTTTAAACCAAACATCACTTTTTTATCCTTTAAATGTTTATTTAAAAAATCCACCACCAAATACATTTCATCCCAGGGTGTAAAATGTTTCTGGGCTATGAGTTCCAGCTTTCCTTCCTTTTTCTCGCTCACTAAACTCACCTCTTTCTTATTATATCGTATTAATCCCTTAAGGGTGATTGATGACCAATTAACGCCATTGCTTCCGCCCGGGTGGCAACCGAAGTAGCAAAAATACCCCGCACCGCGGAAGTAATGGTCTTGGAACCCGGTTTTTTGACCCCCCGCATGGTCATACACATGTGCTCCGCTTCAATAACCACCAAAACTCCCCGCGGATTGAGCTTCTCCATGATAGCATCGGCAATTTGGCTGGTAAGCCTTTCCTGAAGCTGCGGTCTTTTGGCAAAACCTTCCACTACTCTTGCCAATTTGGAAAGACCGGTTACCTTTCCCTTGCGCGGGATATAGGCTACATGGGCTTTACCATAAAACGGTAGCAAGTGATGCTCGCACATGGAATACAGGGGAATGTCTTTAACCAGAACCATCTCTTCGTGTTCTTCGGTAAAATACCGTTCCAAGTGTTCTGATGGGTCCTGGGACAGTCCCGCAAAAACTTCTTCATACATCCGGGCAACTCTTTTCGGAGTATCCTTAAGCCCTTCCCGGTCCGGATCTTCTCCGATAGCTTCCAAAATCATCCGCACGGCAATTTCAATTTTTTCTTTATCAACCATGAAAACGCCTCCAATACCTTATTTTAGCTGCAGAAGTTTATGAACCTGCGGAATTATCCGAACATCCCACAGCTTTTTTAAAGCCATTTTTTGCTTTTGGAAAAGAAAATCAAGAGAATAATTTATTGGCATTACCGGTTGCAAAATTAAGGGTATTTTAGAATTTACCAAAGCAATTTCGTTTATAGCCCCGTTAAACTCCAAATCTTGAACTTCAGGAGAGATAACCATTTTTACATAAACTTTTTTGCGGGCAGCTATTTGCAAAAACTCCCGATGAAGGGCAAAACAGTCTTCATCAATAAAAGGCTTTAACTTAAAATCCTGGCTTATTATGTCTACAGAATTTAAAACCTCGTTTAATTTATCCGGCAAAGTCCCATTAGTTTCTAAAAGGACCTCTCCGGGATAAGACAATTTTGGCAAAAATTCTTTTAAAAAGGAAGCATGAAGGAGAGGTTCTCCTCCGGTTAGGGCAAGCTGTGGATAGTAGGTAAAATCGTAATTTTCTCGCAAAATTTCCACCAATTTTTCCGGAGTTACCGGATTTAAAAATTCTAAAAGAGAACCGTCTTCTTTCGTTACCGTAAACCTTTCCTTTTTTTCCCTGGCATCTTCGGTGTCACAATAACTGCAGTTTAAATTACAGCCGGAAAAGCGAATAAAGAGGGTGGAAACACCGGCATACAAACCTTCTCCCTGGAGTGATGGAAAGATTTCTACAATATTTGCCATAAAAGAAAAAACACCTCGATTTCAGGATTAAAAAACTCCTCTTACCTTAGCCTTTGCCAAATTTATCGCTTCCATTTCCATGCCATAGCGCTGAACAATTAAGCGCCCAAGATATTCAACCCTGCTTTCCAGTCCTAAATCCGCAAGACCAATTGCCGCCACCGGTGCATTATCGCTTTTTACGTTTATGCCGGTATGAATTAAAGTCGAAACCAGGGACTTGGTAGCAATCGATACGGAAAGTTTCCGGTCGTCAATATAAAGATCATCGCCCATCCGGACAATTGGTTTATCGATTAAAGCTTCCAGAGTTTCTTTAATGATGGTCACTAAAAGCCGCTGTCTTAAAACCGCTTTTTCCAAATCCAGGTCAAAATGTTCAACGAGAAAATGAAGCATGTCTTCACTGTAAATAAAAGCGTTTTCCTTTTTATCCTCTAAATCCACCAGATGGTCCGAAACTTCGGCCCTGCCGCGAAAGGCAATTATCGCATCGCCAATTAAACCAAAATTTTCATAAATAAAGTGGGGTCTAAGCTGTGAACCATCGTAATCAATTTTTTGGTCGATAAAGCGAGCAAACATCATACTCCTCCCCGCGCCCGTTTTAGCCTTAAACAGCTTTCACATACCCCGCACATTTCGTCTCCGCCGTAATAACAACTCCAGATTAAGTCCAGAGGAGCCCCCAGTTCAACCCCCAGGCGATAAATCTCGGATTTTTCTAAATTTTGGGTAAAGCTGACCACTTGAACGTGATTTAAGGTGCTGTATTTTAAAGCGTGATTAACAGCATCCACAAACTCCCGCGAGTTATCACTAAAAGTTTTTGCTTCTTCCGCATTAAATCCCGTAATTATGTATTTTGCTCCCAGACTTTCGGCATAGGCGGCGGCGATATTAATAAAAAGACCATTTCTATTGGGAACCCAAACTTTTTCCATTGAGGTTTTGACGGCAGCAGCACTTTCCAAATCTATATCGGTAGGTATTTCTTGATCTTCAGCCACCAGAGAGGTTTTGGTAATCTTCTTTAAAAACGGTAGTTCAATTACTTCCTGGGGAATACCGTAATAATCCAAAATTTTTTTACTATGTTCGATTTCCTTCCGGGAAGCTTTTTGCCCGTAATTAAAGGTCAGGCCCAGCACCACCTGAAAATTTCTTACTCCATAAGCAAGGGAAACCGTAGAATCAAGACCCGCCGAAAGTAACACAATTGCTTTTTCCATATCATCACTCCATATAGGTAGCAGCGTTATTGGGAGATTCCCAAACTTTAACAGCACATAATTTTATTTCAGGATAGACAATAAGTTTTGCTTTTAGCTCTTTAAAAATATACCGGGCAATATTTTCGGCAGTTGGATTAACCTGCAAAACGTCATTTAAAAGCTTATGATCCAGGCGAGAAGTTATATCTTTTAAATAATCTTTAATCATCCCAAAATCAATTAAAAGTCCCAAATCATTGGTTGTCTGCCCTTCCACTTCTGCTTCAACCCGCCAGGTATGGCCATGTAAATTGGCACATTTTCCGTCATAATCTTTTAAAAAATGAGCTGCGTCAAAAGTTGTAGAAACGGATATTTTAAACACTAAGTTTCTACCTCCGTAAATATTTTTTGCAATTTTCTTGGGGTCTATAGCGGAATTTGTTGGAATTTTTTGCCATAACGTTAGCAGGGATTTTTGGAAATTTATTGAATTAAGTTTTTGGTATTTTAGTTTAAGGTTCAGGTGAAAAAGATGGAGCAAAATTTAATCAAAGGGCTGATTTTGCTTTTATTATTAATCTTTAATGTAAACTCCCCGGTTCTTATTTTGCTGCTATTGACGTTATCCGGCTTAATTTTTCTCTATAATTCTCATCTAAACAGGTATTTAAGTAAGCCAATGGTGGTGGCAGCGACCTACTTTTTAAGTAGCCTTTATTTTACCTTCAACTGGAACGATTTTGCCTCTTACCCTTTAATTTTTCTTTTAAACCTATCTTTAAAAAGTGTCCTCTTTTTCCCGGCTATTTTCACCGGGATGCTACTTTCTACTATTTTTTATCACACCCCTTTTGATTTGACAAGTATTTTTAAACCATTCTTAACAATAGCCTTAACGGAAGTATTAATTAATGTAAATTTAAAGGAAAAAAACAGCCAAAGGGAAAACTATTCTGCAGAAGAAGTAAGGGAGCTTTTAAACCTTTCCTATACCGACAACCTCACAGGCTTATACAACCGGCATTTTTTAGAAAATGAAGCAAAAATAATTGACCGGCAAACAAGCCAGTCAAATTTTGAATACGCAATCTTAATGGCCGACATTGATTTTTTTAAGCAGTATAACGACTCTTTAGGTCACTTAGCAGGAGATGAAGCACTAAAAAAAATTGCCGGTATAATCAAAAACTCTGTTAGAAAACAGGATAAAGTCTTTCGTTTTGGGGGAGAAGAGTTTCTTATCCTTTTACCGGAAACCTCTCCCGAAAAAGCACGGCAAATAGCCGAAAGAATCCGGAGCTCCGTGGCTCGCGACCTGGAACTTTCCCTTACCGTAAGTATTGGCATCGGACACTTCCCGCAAAATGGGAAATCTTTCCGGGAAGTATTAAAAGCTGCCGACAGTGCGCTTTACCAGGCAAAAAATAAAGGGAG
Source organism: Carboxydothermus ferrireducens DSM 11255 (assembly GCF_000427565.1). NCBI lineage: Bacteria > Bacillati > Bacillota > Clostridia > Thermoanaerobacterales > Thermoanaerobacteraceae > Carboxydothermus > Carboxydothermus ferrireducens. The sequence goes on along the minus strand of NZ_ATYG01000028.1, from coordinate 23,357 downwards.
AAATACCGTTTGTCTCCTAAAGGTTTAACTCCCTTACTTCCGAAACCCCTTCTTTTAACTCCACTAAAAACGCTTTATCGGCAATTCCCGCCAGGTTTTGATTGTGCGTAACCATTATTACCTGCCGGTTAAAATGGCGGGATGTTTCTTTTAAAAACAGGGCAAGAGAACCGACAAACTCTTCCGATACGTGTTTTCCCGGTTCATCTAAAAGCAGGGGACCTTTAATTTTTGGTTCAACAGCATTTAATAAAAATATTCTTAAAGCTAAGGACAGGATGTCCACCACTCCGCCGCCCCGGGCATCTTCCGGGCGGTTTTTTACTTTTAAGCTACCGTAATCGGATACCACAAAAAACTCGGCGGTATTGGCTCCGGCCCGCTCGGAAAGTTCTATTTCCAGGCTTATTTCCGGGCCAAAGACGTACTGCAGAGTACTTGTAGCAATATCTTCCAGATATTTTTTCGCCTGTTCCCGGGCGTATTGCCCGGCCACCAGTAAGAGATAACGGGTTTTTTCGAGTTTATCCCGCTCCGCGGTAAGCTCTTTTAATTTCTCTTCTTTTTCCAAAAGCTCTTTTTCTATTTGCTCCTTTTGGCCCTTCCGAATAAGATAATACTGTTCTAATTGATTTAACGCTTCCTCTAACTGTAAAAGTTTTTCTCTCATTTGGCCTTCGCCTCTAACTTTTCAATTAAGTCCCAGGGAATTTCCCGCTCCATTTCAGCAATTTGCCGGGTCAGCTCTTCTTCCAGACGCTTGATTTCTTCCTCCAATTTGTCCGGCTCAACCCCGAGTTCTTCAATTTGCCGCAAGAGTTCTTTTTCCTGTTCCTGAACGTGCATTAAAAGGGCTTCCGCCCGGTTTTTATGGTTTAAGGCTGTGTCTATTCCCTTTTTTAATTGATTGAGCTTTTCTTCAAAATTCATCGCACTACCCCCCAAAGATTATCTTTTGCACGGTTATTTCATCCAGAGGTGTATTACAGGTCGGGCAGCGTCCGGCCTGCAGGAGCGCCTCTCTATACTGATCTTGCAGGCTAACTACCTCCTGCTTAATTCTCTCAAGTTCCCTTTCCTGCTCTTTTTTCCTCCGGTGTATCCCCGAAAGGTTATGAAAGAGAACCGTTAACTGTTCATACCTTTTTAATTTTTCTTCAAGATTTTTTAAAGTTTGGGCCAATTCCGGTATTTTCCGGTATTTGTAAATAATTCCCGCGTAATAAGTTTTATGCTTGCCAAGTTTCTGTAACTCCTGGTATTTACCAAGTAACTCCTGCTGTTTTTTGCAGTCGGGCAATATCTCCTGGTATTTCCTGGCGGTAACTTCCACCGGAGTTAAGATACTGATTATATACAGAAGCTTTCTCTTCTGTTCGCTAATCTTTTGCCGTTTTTCCGCCAATTGCTGTAAAGTTTTTAGCTTAAAGTAAGTATCCATAGCTTCCTCTAAATACTCTTTCGCCCTGGGCAGCGTTAAGGTATGGTTGAGAATTTCCAGAGCTTCTCTTTTCTTTTGTAGAATTCCAGTATAACTTTCCTTTAACTTTAAAAGTTCCTGATAACGTTTATACAAAGCTTCAATTTCCCTAAATTTTTCTACCGAGACCACCCCAAGTTTTTTTACTATATCTTTATTTTCGTGAATTTTCTGCCTTACCTGCTCCAGATTTTCCCGAAGGGCGGTTAAGTTATTCAAGCGTTCAATAACACTTTTGGCAATAAATTTTCTGGTCTTTAAGTTATTTAATCTTGCGGAAAGGTGCGACAAATCCGAAAACTCCTCAAGTTTTTCTTTTAATGCGGCAATTTCGGTATTTTTATAACGTATCTCTTCATCGATGTTCCGGATATCCCGGGATACGTTTTTCGCCGCGTAATCCAAAAGATGCACCCCTTGAAACTGCCCGATAGCTTTGGCCTTACGTGTGGCCGATTCGAAAAGTAAAAAAGGCGGTTCTAACTGGGTACTTAAATTCAAAGCTACTTCCCAATCTTTATCCAGGCGGATTTTTTGCACTCCCAAAACTTCGCTAATTTCCGGTGGTACCTCCTGACCAAACTTTTCGAAAACTACCGGTGCTTCCCCGGGTTTTATTAAAACATAGCGGTTTTTCCGGTCGCTCCTTTCCCGGGAAACAATTAAGCCGTTAGAAAAATGGGCGGTAACCCTTGCTTCCCTTTCTCCTACCCGGATAAACTCGCTCCCTTTGGGCTCGTTGTAAAAAAGCCAGCGAAGCGCCCGGATTACCGCCGTTTTCCCGCGGTCCGATTCTCCTACGATGACATTTAAGCCCGGTGCAAAATTAAATTCCGAATACTTATGGGACTGAAAATTTACCAGAATTAATTTTTCAAGGTACATCATCGTCTACCTCCTCCCGGGCCATTTCTATTTCCGCTTGAGCTATTCTTTTTAACGCTTCTTCCCGGACTTCTTCCGGTAGCTGTTCTTTTTGGGCAATTTCCCGCAGGATATTTTCCAGCTTTAAACTGCGGAAATCCCCGCCTGTCCGTACTTCGCTGATTATCCGGGCTAACCGTTCTTCCCGTAACTTCATTTCCGTAGCCTTTTCAATATTTAAGACCTGCTCCCCGGGTAGTGCTGTTTTTAAGGGCAAAAACTTAGTAGTAATACCGTCTTTCCCAGCTTCAATTAAGACCATTTGCGGCCAACGGTTTACTTCCGCCGGCAGTACCGTGGTTCTAACTAAAGCTCCGGGATTTATAAATTTTTTATTGTTAACGACGATTTCGTTAAAACCAAGGTGAGCATGACCCGTTAAGGTTAAATCAGCTTCGGTCTCTTTAATATCATCAATTAAGGTATACGCCACCGTCTGGAAAAAAGGCCGATCCAGGAGCATACCGTGGACAATGTGAATGGCAAGGTCCGCTTCTTTATTTTTTACCAGGTAGCCCTCCCGTCCCCGTTCGGTATCGAGGTCAAAGTGATAACCCTGGCCGGTAAGCTGCAAGCGTACTCCGTCTTTTTTAAAGAACACTTTTTCTCCCGGTTCTAAAATTTTCAAAAGCCCTACCTGACCCAGCAAGCCCAGCATGGTGCGGTTTAAAGTTTGAGGGTTTTGGCCAAAAAGGTCGTGGTTGCCGGGAACAATATAAAACGGTTTCCCCAGTGCTTTTAAAAATCTTACCACATCACCGACAACGTTTACCGCAGGATTGGGAATTTCAAACAAATCCCCACCGTGCAAAACGGCCTCCACCTGAAGGTCCTGGGCCGCCTGTACCACTTCCTCCATTTTTTTTCTTAAAGTTTGGGGAAAATCATCCATCCGGTTTTGGGGCGAATTCCCGCGAAAATGGGTATCGGTTATATATAAAAAACGCATTTTCTCTACTCCTTTAAAACATACTCGAAACCAAAGGGACCGTGATCAATTTTTAATAAAATCCCCTGTTCCACCTGGTCATTTAAAAAAGCGATAATTTCATCATAACTGATTTCCCGCCCTAACTCATCGCCAATATACGGCAACAGGGCGTTTAGCGAAGTGGTTCTAAGGGGGAGAAATTTTTTTAAAGTTGCCAGTAATTTTTCCGAAGCTACTGATGTCTTTTCAACTAACTCATCAAAAGGATTCTCCGTATACGGGCTCTTGGTGTGAGCGGCTCGAATTTTTACCGGTACGGTTCGCCCGATCCAAGCGGAGCTTATATAAGCTAAACCCGATGGCAGGTAGGGAAGTTTGGCTGCCTCTTCCCCGGTAATATCCGTTTCTTCCCGAATGGTGCTGATATCGGTGGCCCGGACGGTGCGGAAAATAAACTTGGTGGATAGCTGGGCGGTAATAGTTTCATCCAAAAGGGCCGGCCGCTGGGTGGCTAACGTCAGGAATACCCCGTATTTTCGTCCTTCCTGGGCAATTTCCCGCAATATTCTCCGGGTAGGCGTTTCTTTCTCTCCCTTAGGGGCAAAGTTATGCGCTTCATCGGTTACGATAAAAAACGGGGGAAAATATTCGCCGGTTTCCCCGAAAGTGCGTAAATCCACGTAATTTCGCCGGGCATAGTACAGCTTTCTTAAAAGATAGGCAGAATAAATCTTAAGTAAGCTCAAATTTCCCCGGATAACTACCGTTTTTCGCTGAAGTAAAGCTTCCTGGGCAATTGCTACCGATTTGGCAAAAAGATTTTTGGCTCTTAAACTTTCAAAGCGCCAGAGAATACCTTTTAAACTCTGGTACTGGTTTACCCGGTAGCCGTATTTCTCATAAATTTCCCGGACAAACAGGTGTCTTTTTAAAGCTTCTCCTTCCAAATAATCGGGTACGGGCCCTTTATATAATTTTTCATTTTCCAAAGCTTCCAGTAATGCTTTGATTTTTTCCCCAAAGGTAACCTCACTATCTTTTCCCGGTTCAAATAAAGCTTCCACGGCACTTTCCATCGACTCGCTAATGCTGCTTATGGCATTTAAAAGGCTCACCAGTTCCGGAGTGGTAAGCTCCGAAAATCTAATCCCCACTTCGTCCCCAATTTTTAATGAAAGATATCTATCCCGGTAATCCCGGGCAATTTCTTTGGGGATTCCCGGATAGGGTTCGGAAAACTCCATCTCGCCGTGGGGATCAAAAACGAGGCACGGAATTTTCTTGGCCATTAATTCTTCCAAAAGTACCCTTAGTCCAAACGACTTACCCGAGCCTGAACCCCCAAAAATTCCTATATGTGGGTAATCAGCCATAGAACGGTAGTCAAAAATAAAGGGAACACCTTTTCCCATTACCGGCCCTGTATTTTCAAGAAGACAGTACAAGTTAGAATATTCCGGCGGTAAAGGTCCCAGCGCTTCGCTTCCCGCAATCTCCCCTAAGATCAGCCCTTTATCCGGTGTTTGGCGTACTAACAGGTCCGAAACTTCGGGAAAAGTCGGAACCCGGGCCGGGGAACCCACTTTTACCGGAAGTGCCGCCGTATCCAGGAGGCGAACATAAGCAATATTAACTTCTTCATCGGCAAGATTAAAACCAAGCCTGGTTAAGCTATCAAAAACTTTTTGGTCAAGGACCGTTCCTTTCTCAAAGGACAGGGGAAGATAGCGGTTTATAGCTTTAGCTTCAATGACTACCCCCCGTAATTTTCCCAAATCCGGGTCTTCGATTACTAAAATTTCATTAACATAAAACTTCTTTTTTTCCGACGCAAGATAAACAAACTGCTGGGTGCTAACACCAACAACCCGCACCTTTGATCCTCTCCTTTTAAAGTAACCGTTCATCCCTAAGCGGCCGTAAGTATAACTCTAAAATTTCTCGGTCAAAGCACGAAGCAAGGAGTATCTCTACCGTTTCTTTCGATAATTTAGTCTTGGAATCGATGACATCAAGGAAAAAAGGAATTCCGCGAGAATCTTCCGGAGTTAGAGCATATAAAAGCTCTAACGCCATCTTCGCCCGCTCTTTTTGACTCTCTAAGAAATCCACCGCGATAGCCTGGGGATGCCTGCTAAGTCTTGCAAAAACCGTAAAGAAACCTTCTTTTAACGTTTCGTCAAAGAAAAGTGCCTCTCCGGGATTTAATAGGCCAAAAAGAATTTCCCGGTCGTAAACCCCTATCTGGTCGGTTACGATTTTGGCAATTGCCTGAGACTGGGCTTCTTCAATAATTCCAATTCCCAAGACGTCCTTTTCCAAAAGGGCCTTTTCCACCTGTTCCCACCTTTCGGGAGCGTGCCGGCGGTAACGGATAAATCCCCCATCAAAAAGCATTATATCCGGCTTAAACCGGTCTATTGCTCTTAACGAAGCTTCAAGCTCTAAAGCCGGAAGCACACGATCTTTGGGGTCATCGTCCGGTTTATCCTCTAAAAAAGGTGCTTTGACATCGCTTACTATAATTTTATCGCCTTTCGGGGTGGCCGCATAGGCCTGGAAAAAAAAGATGCGATAGGGGTAGACTCCGTAGTAATTTACCGAACCGTCTATTCCGGTAATGAGGAGGTTTTCGTAGCTATCATAATTCTTAAGGTTAATAAATTTAGCTCCACGGTTTTTAAGCATTTCTCTTATGGCCACCCGGTTTTTTAAATTTTCCCGGCGGTTTTTTAATAAACTGTTTAATTCACGAAGTTTATTTTGGAGTTCCGGACTTAAATCAAACATACGTTTCACCTCGATAAATAAATTCGTCTTATTTTTTTAAATCCCTGCACCATTTCACATATTTCAGTCTACCTTTACTTAAAAAATATTTTTTTCTTCCGAATTAATTAAAAGAGGGGTATTTAGTCTAAGGACATTCGAGTTTACTAAAGTTTAGGAGGTATTAGCGTGAAGAAAGCCAAGCCTTACCCCCTAATCCTGGTTATAACTTTTACCGCCTTAGTTTTCTTTAGCTTTATTTCCCTGGGGGAAGTACAAAAAGGCCTGTACGTCACTATAAGTCCACCGGTGTTTAATGGCAAAAATTTAACGATTGCTGGTTATTCTACCGCTGACACCATTGGAGCTGCAATCTACGATCAAAACAATCAAGAAAAGCTCTTTAAATCAACTTCAGTAAAAAGCGGAAAATTTTCTTTGTCGTTAAAAAATACCGATTTAAAAAATTTCACTACCAGTGCTTTTTATAAAGTGTATATCTTTGATTTAAATAACACAATTGCAAGCGGTGTTTACGAGTACGTTTATTTTGATAATATAGCTCCTGACATTTCCGTATCTTCCACTACTTACGAAGTATACGACAAAAACAATACCGTAATAACGAAAAGTTACTTTGACCCCGTTGCTGGGGAAAAGTTTATTGCCGAGTATAACCTAAGTGAAAACAGTTATGTAACCGTGCAAGTGGCAGCCTACGATAATGTTAAAGGGAAAGGTACAGTGGTAGCCACTTTATTAAACGGTGTTCCGCAAAAAGCAGGTGCTAATTTTGTCACCTGGTCCGGGCTTACCAGCAGCGGTAAATTCGTAAACAATGGTAGTTATGTATTTGTCTTTACTTTAAAAGATCTGGCTGGCAATACCAAAAACAATTATGTCTCACCGTTAATAGCTATAGTAAAAAAATCCAGCAATACTAACGGTGTTACTTTTAAGGGACACGACCTGGTAATGCCCGGTGCAAGCGATAACTATCACGCTGTTGCTCCCAAAAAATTCCTTAAAGCTACCTTTAACTTTTTTGAGCCCCCGGGTGCGGTTTCCCTTTTAGTTTACGAAAAAGGTGTTAACTCGGAGGTCTATACCCTTTCTCCAGTCTTTAAGCTTGGAAGCAACACTTTAAACTTTTCCGTCTACGGTAACCCTGTTTTTAATTCCGTAAGTTACGGCGTATATTATTTCCGTTTACTGGGTAGTGATGTAACCGGTAATCCTTTCGATGTCTACAGTAGCTATTTTGTGTTGGACAATCGGCCTTTAAGTATAGTTCCAAAAAATGTAGATAATGCAGTAAATAACAGGACTACAACAGGATACAACTTTGCGAACATAAGCTTTACCTTAAGCCGTCCGGCAATGGTCACTGTCCAAATTTTAGATAGCTACAACAAAGTTGTAAAAAATCTTATAAGCAATAACTTTATGGATGGTCCGGTGCAAATTGCCTGGGACTTAAAAAACGCTACAAGTTTTGTCGCCCCCGGTATCTATAAGGTGAAAATAACTGCAAAAGACCTTGGTGGTAATCAGGTAACCGATTCCTCAAAAACTATCACAGTAAATAATGTAAATCCCTTTTAATTAAAGAAAGGGCTGACCTCATCAGAGGTTCAGCCCTTTTATTTCACCTTACTCTTGTAATACGGTATCACCACCGGCATAGTCACAATCAGCATCAAAAAAGTAACCCAGATAAAACCGCCGATTAACTCTGTTGGCCGATAGTTGCCTGTTAAGAAAGCCAGCACCAAAAAGAGTAAACCCGTTAACAGAGATAACGTCCAGTATATCACCCGGCTTTTTCTCAATGCTTCTTGTTCGGTCATTTAACCCACCGCCTTTCCCGAAGGCTTAAATCTTTTCAAAAGAAGCGTATTTAAAGTCACCGATACCGAGCTAAACGCCATCAGTAGAGCTGCCAGTTCCGGGCTTACTAACGCTTTGGTCCAGGGGTAAAACACTCCCGCAGCAAAAGGTATCCCCAGGGTGTTATACACAAACGCCCAGAAGAAGTTTTGCTTGACCTTGCCAAAGGTAGCCCGGGCAATATCCATGGCATTGACAATATCGATAAGGTCTCCTTTTACTATCACCACTTCTCCCGCTTCCTTGGCGATGTCCGTACCGGTACCCATGGCTATCCCCACATCAGCCTGAGTTAAAGCTGGGGCATCATTTATTCCATCTCCGGCCATAGCTACCAGATAACCTTTTTCTTGATAAGCCTTAATCGCTTCTACCTTGCCTTCGGGTAAGACGCCGGCCACCACTTCGGAAATACCAACCTTTTGGGCGATAGCCCGGGCGGTAACTTCGTTATCCCCGGTCAGCATTACCGGAATGTAGCCTTTTTTCTTTAAAAGTTCAATTGCTTTGGCGGAACTTTCTTTGACAGTATCGGCAAGGGCTATAACTCCAACCAACCTATGATCGGCTGCAAAGTACACCAATGTCTTGCCTTCCCCTTTAAGTTTTTTGGCAATTTCTCCGGCCAGTGATGTATCCACCCGGTTTTCCTGCAAGAACTTTTCGCTTCCCGCCAGTATGTTTACCCCGGAATACGTGGCCATAATTCCTTTCCCCGGTATATTATGAAAGGTTGCAGGCTCAGAAGGCTCCTTTTGGTTTATTTCCCGGTATTTTTTAATTATTGCCTGGGCTAAAGGATGTTCGGATAATTTCTCAGCCACTCCAGCAAGTTCCAGAAGTTGCTGTTCATTTATTTCAAAAGGAATGAGGTCCGTCACTTCCGGTTCCCCTTTGGTTATGGTACCGGTCTTATCGAAGGCTATTACTTTGACCTTGGTCATTTTTTCAATTACCTCGGCATTTTTAAACAGGACACCGTACTCCGCGCCTTTCCCGGTTCCGGCCATGATCGCACTGGGCATAGCCAGCCCCACCGCACACGGGCAGGAAATTACCAGCACCGTTAAGCTTATCAGCATCGAAAACCCGAAAACTCCCATTTCGGCAATCCTGGCCGGTGACATGAGAAAGCGGGTTTCAGGAGTAAAATAGGCCTGGTAGCCGTAAAAAAACCAAAAGAAAAAAGTAACCAGCGCCAGAATGTGCACGCCGAGAATAAAATTGCCCGCAACCACATCGGCAAGTTTTTGCAAAGGCGCTTTGGTGGTTTGAGCTTCCTCCATAAGTTTTATGATCCGGGAGAGAGAGGTTTCTTTTCCCACCCGGGTAGCCTTTACGGTTAAAGCTCCTGTTTTAATGATACTACCTCCAAGAACCATGCTGCCTTCGCCTTTATCCACCGGCAAACTTTCCCCGGTCAGCATGGATTCATCTACAGAAGCGGTTCCCCGTTCAACCACCCCATCCACGGGAATCGTCTCCCCGGGTCTTACCACCACCAGGTCGCCTATTTCCACCTCATCGGCAGGAATTTCCTTTTCTCCACCGTTTATTAGCACCCGGGCGGTTTTGGGCTTTAGGCTTATTAATTTTCTCAAGGCTTCCGAAGTTCTTCCCCGGGTTAGCGCTTCTAAATAACGGCCCAAGATAATAAACGCCGTTAAAAGAGCCGCTGACTCAAAAAAGGTCGCCTTCGGCCCGCCAAAACCGGCGTTGGGAAATAGGGTATTAATTACCGCTATTAAATACGCCGACCCAATACCGGTAGCGTATAAAAGGTTCATATCGGTTACTCCGCGCTTTAACCCCTGATAACTTTTAACAAAAAACTCATAACCGCCATACAAAACCACCGGTGTGGTAATGGCCATCAAAAAATAGTTGTTTCCCAAAAATTCGGGCACAAAATATTTAAATATCCATAAATGGCGCATGGTACCTATCATTGCCAAGATAGCCAGGGGCCATACTACTATCATTTTTAACCGCTGGTGGCGAATTTCTTTTTCCCGGGCTTCTTTCTCCCGGGCCAGTGGGTCAATTTCCTCAAAATTAAAGATTTCATACCCCAGTTCCCGGATTTCCCGTTTAAGCCGGCCAACATCTAAAACCCCTTCGTAGGCTTTTACAGTAAGCTGCTGGGCAGGCAGATTTACTACGGCATCAAGGACGCCAGCAAACCCGCGGGCTGCTTTTTCCACCTTTTGCACGCAGGCAGCGCAACTCATACCCTCGACCCGGAACTTATATTCTGCAACTCCCATCTCATAACCCAAATCCTCGATAACCCTGGCAAAATCGGAAATGCCGGTTTTTTGCGGGTCGTACTTTACCGCCACCTGATTATTAATAAGATTAACCACTACCTGTTCCACTCCGGGAACACCGCTGATACCTTTTTCTACCTTCTTCACGCAGGCGGCACAGCTCATCCCGTAAACTTTTAAATTAACCGTCTCCATACCCTTCACCATCCCCAAAAGCGCATCCAAACGCCAAAACAATACCCACCCCAGATTTTGGTGTTAAAAAAAGGGGAGTTACTCCCCCTTTTTACTGTACGCCTACCACTTCATAGCCCGCTTTTTCTACCGCCGCTTTCATTTGCTCAACAGTGGCCAGGTTCGGGTCGTATAAAACGGTAGCCAGACCTTCAGCAAGATTGACAGCAGCCATTTTCACTCCGGTAACCGTATAAAGGGCTTTTTCCACCGACATTTTGCAGTGGTTGCAGGTCATCCCCTCGACTTTTAAAACCACAGTTTGCTCTGCCGCATGATTGTGAGCTCCGCAATGTTCACACATTTTAAATTCCCCCTTATCGTATAAATTTATCCAAAACCTCTAAAAGTTCTTTAATTACCGGTTCTTCTTCACCGGTTTTAATCGCCCTCTTAACACACCCTTTCAGGTGTCCCTCTAAAATTAACAACGCAACTTTGTCGAGCGCCCCCTTTGCCGCTTCAATTTGATTTAAAATATCAATACAGTAGCGGTCTTCCTCCACCATTTTGGCAATACCTCGAATTTGCCCTTCCAAACGCTTTAACCGCTTTGCTATCCCTTCCTTATCGCGAACGTACATCTTCGCCTCCTATACCCCAGGGGGGTATTTCTTTGTTTTCATAGTATTACATTTTGTCGTTTTTGTCAAGCCCTTTTAATTTTAATTTCCATAAAACTCCCGCACGCGCAGCTTAACTCCCAGGCGTTCGGCAACTTTTTTAGTCTCCTCCACATCAACTCCTTCCCAGCGGACCACCGTTACCACTACCTCCGGTATATATTTTTTGCTTTCTTCGATAAATTTTAAAACTTCAGCATACGCCTCTTGCCCGTATCGGGAGCGGCTCACCTTCTGGTAAGTTTCGGCATCCTGAGCATTTAAACTGATGGAGATTACATCAACCAGCCCCTTGAGCTCCGGCAAAATGTTTCTCCCATGATACCGGTTGGCAAGGCCGTTGGTATTGATGCGAACTTTTTTGACCCCAATTTCTTTTAACCACCGGGCTACTTCCACCACCTCTTTTATTCTTAAAAGCGGTTCACCATAACCGCAGAATACCACTTCTTCGTATTTTAACGGATCTTTTTCTTTTAGGGCAGCGATTATCTCCCGGGTATCCGGCTCCCGCTCTAACCAGAGGTCGTAACCGACCCCCTTCTCGGTTTTTCGGATGCAAAATACACAGGCATTGGTACACCGGTTAGTTAAGTTGATATACAAACTGTTGCCAAGTTCATAGGCAATTTCTGCCATTTTCCTCACTCCTTCGGTTCTGAAAAAATAAGCTTGTTCATATTTTTTACTGTAGAAACGATGGTAAAGGGGGTTTACTATGAACTTTAAAGCAGTTTTCTGGGGTACGATAATAGCCCTCGGAACTTTACTTTTCTTAGGTACGATCTTTGCCGTTATTTTTTATTATTTTATCACCAATTTTGCCTGGTGGACAGCTTTAAGCTTTGCGGTTCTTTTTATAAGCCTTTTAGCCGGCGGCTTTGCCGCAAGTCGCAGGGCGCAAAAAAAAGGCCTTTGGCACGGCCTTTTAATCGGAGTAATTTTTATCGTTATTTTTTTAATCGCATCTGCAGTATTATTTCACACACCCTTTTCCTGGGTTTCTTTTTTAGAAAAAAGTTTAATTATCCTTTTAGCCGGCGCAATTGGCGGAATTTTGGGTGTGAGCATTTTCTAAGGGTAACGGAAGAGTAATTTCAAAGGTCGCCCCACCCGTTTCGTTGTTATATACTCTAATTTCGCCCCCGTGTTCTTCAATTGTACGGTAACAAATGGCCAGTCCAAGCCCGGTGCCTTCCGGTTTTGTGGTAAAGAACGGTTCAAAAATTTTCGATCTTAGCTCTTCCGGAATTCCCGGCCCGTTATCCGCAATCCTTAAACCTATCTCGTTATTACCGTGTTCATAAAAAGTTTCAATTACAATCACCCCATCTTTTTGCAGGGCTTCAAAGGCATTATTTAAAATACTCGTAATGGCAAGATAAAGGCTTTCTTCATCTCCATAAAATAAGGGCAATTCTTTAGCCAGGTTTTTTACAATAGAAATATTGTTTAAATACGCTGTCGGAGTAAAATTTTCTACAACCTTTTCAATCAGGTAATTTAAGTTGAAAAAAGTTTTTTTAAGTCCTTTATCGCTTCCTAAAATTAATAACTCGGAAATAATTTTTTCAATCCGATTAATTTCCTGCAAAACGGTGTTTAAAAATACTTTACTCTCCGGGTCATTTAATTTTTCCTGGCCTAAAAGCTGGATAAACCCTTTAACAGTTGTTAAAGGGTTTCTAATTTCATGAGCCGTGCCGGCAGCAATAGTTTTAACCACCGAAAACTTCTCCTGGTTAATTAATTCCCGCGTTAATATTTGTTTATCTTTGGTATCCCAAAGTACCAAAACTGCTCCGGAAATTTCTCCCTTTGGCCCAAAAAGCGGATAACTTTTTCCCCAGAAACGCTTTACACAGTTCTTAATCTCTATCGGATAATTTTCTACCTCAAAGGTCTTTCTGTACTTTAAAGAATCCATTAAAATAGAGCGCTCCAAAACCCCGAATTTTTGAAAAAACATTTCATAGTTTTTTCCTAAAATTTCCTCTTTTGTTATACCAAAGACCTCTTCAGCTCTCCTATTTAAAAATATCACTTTATTATTCTTATCAATTGCGATAATTATATTGGGAGAATTATCAAGAATGGTAAAATACAAGTAAGTGAGCCGGTTAAAACTCAAAATCTTTTTTAATATTTTACTTTTTTTACTATTTTTAATGCTTAATGTAAAAAGAGCTTTTTGATTAAAGACTAAGATTAACGTTAAAAGAAAGAAAAACGATACTAAAAAACAAAAAATCATTAACTGCCCCCTTTAATGTTAATCATTCTATAAATTTCGCCACTTTGTTTAATATTCCTTTCCCTTCGCCCAGAATATTTATCAAAATATTTCTACACAATTCACGCTATTTCTACAAAATAAAAACCCGGCATACGCCGGGTAATTTTTTAAAACTCCGGAGGCAGCTTTTTAAGGTCACGCAAAGTAAAGACGGGACCATCAACGCATACAAATTTGCTCCCGATATTGCAGCGTCCGCATTTCCCAATACCGCATTTCATTTTTAATTCCAAAGTGGTTACCACCTGGTCCTCGGAATAACCCATCTTCTCTAACGCCTGCAAGACAAACTTAATCATGATCGGTGGTCCGCAGGTAATGGTTACTTTATTTTGAGGATTGGGATTCAGTTCTTCCAGGTAAGCAGGAACAAATCCCACATGGCCATCCCAGCCTTCTTCGGGACGGTCAATGGTAACGTAAACCTTGGTGTCCGGCTGCTTGGGCCAGTTGTCAAATAAATCGTATTTAAAGCAAAGGTCGGCCGAGGAACGGGCTCCGTAAAGGATTTCCACCTTACCGTAATCCTTGCGGTTTTCCGGGGCTAAAACAAAGTCAATAAGCGATCTTAGCGGCGCTAAACCAATACCCCCTCCGATAAAAAGGAGATCCTTTCCTTTCATCATTTCATAGGGAAAATGATTGCCGTAGGGACCCCGGATTCCCACCTTCATTCCTGGCTCCATCTGGTGGATAACGGAAGTAAGTCTTCCCACCTTCTTGATGGAAAACTCGAGCATTCCCGTCCTGGTTGGCGAAGAGGTTATAGAAATTGTGGCTTCCCCCACCCCAAAAATGGATATCTGCGCAACTTGTCCTGGTTTTTGTTTAAAAACTTCAAACACCCCGGGATCGTCAAAAACCATTTGAAAAGTTTTCACATCGGGGGTTTCATCAATCACCTTGGTTATGGTTGCAATATACGGTAATAAAGGATTTTCCAGTGCCATTACACCCCACCCTTTATGTCGGAAATTATTGCCCGGATGTCGATATTTTCGGGGCAACGCTGGACGCAACGGCCACAGCCTACGCACCCCACTACGCTATACCGGTCCAGGTGGTACTTTAACTTATGCATAAAGCGGTTTCTAACCCTTTCCTTTTTCGTGGGACGCGGGTTATGGCCGCCAGCCATCCGGGTAAAATCGGAAAACATACACGAATCCCAGCATCTAAACCGTTCACCGATCCCGTCACCCCGGTTAAAATCATTGATATCGAAGCAGTGGCAGGTCGGACAAACGTAGGTACAGATCCCACAACCAAGGCATTTTTGCGCCCACTTTTCCCAGAGGGGAAGTTCAAAGTTTTCATCCAACACCTCTTTAACCCCGGTTAAGTCAATAAACTTTATTTCTCCTTTAACCTTTTCGGTAAGCTTAGCTTTTTCCGCTTCTAAATTCGTGGTATCTTCAAAAACTATTCCGGGAATAGCCGAAACCAACCTTTCCCCGCGCTCGGTAACCACTTCCACAAGGTACTTATCCCCAACCTCGGTTAAATGAACATCAGCCCCATCGGCATCGGTAGGATTGATGCCATAGGCGGTGCAAAAACAAGTGGGTAAAGCTTTAGTGCAGGATAAACCTATCACATAGGTTTTATCCCGGCGTTCCTGATAATAACGGTCGGGAAAACGGGTGGTAAAGACCGGATCTAAAGCCAAAATGCTTTTTAAATCACAGGAATGAACGCCAAACAGTACCTGTTCGTCGGTTATTTTTTCCGGGGATTCCAATTCAATCGCCACATTGTTCTTGTTTTTTATGCGAAACATCTTTTCGGTTTGCGGAAAGAAAAGATCCTTCGGTGGCATCCGGGTAATTCCGTAATCAAAAACTATATCGTCAACCTTTTCCACTTCTTTAAAGAGGGTTAGACCATCGTCCTGTACCGGGGCTATTAGGGGAAACTTTTCTTTAATTGCCCCTAACCAGGTTTTAAGATTTTCCTTTAAGATGTATCCTTTTCTCATCTTTAAGTCACCTCGTAGGTTTAACTACATAAACTCTTCCGGATCATCGGTTTTAAAGGTCCCCAGAACCGGCCCCTGCTCGGGATTTTTGCCCGGAGTTTCTACGGCGAACAGTTCTTTCATATCTTTAATCATTTTGCGGTTCAAGGTGTTAACGGGTATCCCCATCGGACAAACCCGGGAACACTCGCCACAGTCCACACACCGTCCGGCAACGTGCCACGCCCGGATTAAGTGGAAAGCGGTATTTTCCGATAAATTAGCCGCTTTACCCACCCAGTTGGGTTCTGCCATGTCAAAAACGCAATCCCGGCAGTTACAGGCAGAACAAACGTTCCGGCAGGCATAACAACGGATGCATTTTTCAAACTGTTTATCCCAGTACCTGGATTTTTCCTCTACCGAAAGGTTTTCAATGGCTTTGACATCTTCATAGTCGTCCGTTCTAAAAGGAGCCACTTCCTCGCCCAATAACACATCGTAAACCACGGGCGTTGGGGTTTCACACCGGTAACATTTATCCAGTAGATAATCTTCTTTGCGAAGTTTAAACTCGCCTTTTGAAGTTTTTAAGATAACTTCGTCGCCCTGCTCGGTAAAATCTACCAAATCCCCGGAAAGGTCAAAATCTTTAGCAACTTTATTTTTGTCTAATATACCCTTACAGGGTACACCGATTACATAAAAGTTCTCCCGGGGGAATACTTTGTCCTGAACCAGCCGGATTACAGAACGGGAATCACAGCCTTTGACAATTACCCCAATTTTTATATTTTCATACAAATGGTCCATCACAAATTTCGCTAAATTATTAACCGCAAAGGGCGACCAAATAAGCTGCTCCACTTCCTCCACCGACTTTACGAAAGCCGGCCGCACGGTCCCGGCATCGGAACCGGCGCCGTAACCAATAACAAAATCAACCTGTTTATTTTCCAAAAGTTCGGTAACGGTAGACTTAATTTTTTCCTTTAGCATCGGTCATCCCTCATCTTCTTGTTTGGTCCTAAGGCCCGCACCTCTTCGGTAACTTTCTTGGCAGTTTCCACCACTTTCTGGGCCTCCGAGCCGGAAATCCAGCGGGCATGAAAACGCCCGGGTTCAAAACCTATAAATTCAAAAAGTCGTTTCATTAAAAGGAACCTTCTGCGGGTGTAGTAATTGCCACTAACATAGTGGCAGTCACCGGGATGTCAGCCGGAAACCAAAACCCCATCAATGCCCCGCTGAAAAGCTTTGATGACAAACTGGGGATTAACCCGGCCGGAGCAGGGTACCCGGATTATCCGTAAGTTGGTGGGGTACTGCATCCGGCTAACCCCGGCCAGGTCTGCTCCGGCGTAACTACACCAATTGCAAAAGAACGCTATTATTTTCGGCTCAAAGTTTTGCTCTACAGACATATTGCTTCCACCTCCGCCAGGAGCTGTTCGTTGGTAAAGCCTTTGAGGTTAAGGGCTCCTACCCGGCAGGCAACGGTACAGGCTCCGCAACCCTGACACAAGCTGGTGTTAACCGTTGCCACGGTGCGTTCGATAACCTTACCGTGAACCCGTTCGGTAATCTTCTTCATGTCAATAGCTTTATACGGACAAATGGGTTTACATAATTCGCAACCGGAACAAAGCGCTTCGTTAACCTGGCTGACGATTGGCTCGGCAGCTAACTGATCCTTGGATAACAGCCCGATAACCTTGGCCGCCGCTGCACTGGCCTGCGCTACCGTGTCCGGAATATCCTTGGGCCCCTGGCAAGCGCCGGCTAAAAATACGCCTCCGGTAGTGGTCTCCACCGGCCCAAGCTTGGGGTGAGCTTCCTGGAAGAAGCCATCTTTGTCTAAAGAAAAGCCGACAATTTTGGCAATTTCCTCCGACCCCTTGGCCGGTACCATAGCGGTGGCCAAGACCACCAGGTCGGCTTCAATTTCCACCGGAACTCCGGCCAGGGTGTCAGCTCCGCGAACAATCAATTTATCTCCTAAAGGATAAATCTTCGATACTCGCCCTCGAATGTACTGGGCACCATCTTCCAGGGTTTTGGCGTAAAATTCTTCGTACATCTTGCCGGCTGTCCGAACGTCCATGTAGAAGATATACACCTGCGCTCCGGGAATCTTTTCCAAAACCTGGTGCGCATGCTTGGCAGTATACATACAGCAGGCCCGGGAGCAATAGCTCTTGCCTTTTTGGTCATCCCTTGAACCAACGCATTTAATAAATACAACCGTTTTGGGCTCTTTGCCATCGGACGGACGAATAATCTTGCCACCGGTAGGACCGGAAGCACTGGCCATCCGCTCAAAATGTAATCCGGTAATCACGTCCGGATACTGACCGTAACCGTACTCACCGTAGACTTTTTCCCACTCGAACAGGTCATAGCCGGTAGCCATGATAATGGCTCCGACTTTTTCTTTAATATATTCATCCTGCTGGTCGTAATCTATAGCACCGGTAGGACAAACCTTCTGGCAAACGCCGCACTTGCCTTTGGTAAATTGCCGGCAGGTAGTACGGTCAATAACCGGCTTATTGGGAACCGCCTGGGCAAAAGGAATGTAAATAGCTTTCCGCTTACCGAGCCCTAAGTCAAATTCACTGTCTACTTTAGTGGGACATTTTTCCCAGCAAGTACCGCATCCGGTACATTTATTATGGTCCACCGATTTGGCTTTTTGCTTAATGGTAACTTCAAAATTGCCAATATAACCGGAAACTTCGGTAACTTCCGCATAAGTATAAAGCTTAATGTTTGGGTGCTGCGCCGCAGCCGCCATCTTCGGGGTAGATATTCAGCTGGAGCAGTCTAAGGTTGGGAAGGTTTTATCGAGCTGCGCCATTTTCCCGCCAATGGTCGGCTCCTTTTCCACCAATATAACCTGATAACCGGCATCGGCGATATCCAAAGCCGCCTGAATTCCGGCAATACCACCGCCGATGACCAGGGCTTTTTTCGTGATACCGATAGCTGATTTGTAAAGGGGCTCCAAGCGTGCAGCCTTAAAGACAGCCCGTCTGACCAGTTCGATTGCCTTTTCGGTCGCTTTTTCTTTTTCTTGAGCATGGACCCAGGCAACGTGCTCCCGGATGTTAGCCATTTCAAACATGTAGGGGTTAAGTCCTGCCCGTTCGGCAGCCTTTCTAAAGGTTTGTTCATGCAAACGCGGCGAGCAGGATGCCACCACGACCCGGTCCAAGTTGTGCTCTTTAGCCGCTTTGATAATCAGCTCCTGGCCGGGCTCCGAACACATGTATTTATAATCAGTAGCAAACACTACATTGGGCATTTCCTTTGCCGCCTCAGCTACTCTCGGGACATCCACAACCCCACCGATATTAGAACCGCACCAGCAGACAAATACTCCTATTCTCTTCATCGTGCATCTCTCCACTCCAGTACTTTTTTGGTGCTAACAAAGTGGGTATTTAAGCCAAGCTCCTCAGGTTTTAAACCGAGAGCTAAACCAATTAATTCAGTAAAGTACAATATGGGCAGGTTGAAGTCGTCCCCGTAAACTTCTTTAATCTGCCCCTGACGGGTGTCAAGGTTGGACTGACAAAGGGGACAGGCGGTAACGATAACATCCGCTCCGCGGTCTTTAGCCACCCGCAGGATATCACGGGTAAGTTTTAAGACAATTTCGGTATTGGAAACCGCCAGCGCTCCACCGCAGCATTCGGTCTTAAACGACCAGTCAACCGCTTCCGCACCGGTCGCTTTAACCAAATCGTCTAAAATCTGGGGGTTTTCCGGGTCGTCAAACTGCATAATCTTGGGTGGCTTGACCAAAAGACAGC
The DNA here is from genome assembly GCF_000427565.1 of Carboxydothermus ferrireducens DSM 11255. Taxonomy (NCBI): domain Bacteria; kingdom Bacillati; phylum Bacillota; class Clostridia; order Thermoanaerobacterales; family Thermoanaerobacteraceae; genus Carboxydothermus; species Carboxydothermus ferrireducens. The sequence goes on along the minus strand of NZ_ATYG01000028.1, from coordinate 4,165 downwards.
CGTAATAAGCTGCAACCTTTAGTCCGGTAAAAGACCTAACTTTCAAATTTTCTATTTGGTCCTTTGCCTTGGCGATAACTTCCACCAGGGAGTAGGTGTGGGTATTTCCTTCATACGGCCGCGCTAAAGTACCATTGATTTTTTCCCGGATTTCCGGGTTTTCTTTCATTTCCCTTTCTGCCACCACCAACCGCTGGTAACAGGCAGCGCAAGGTGCAGCAATATCCAGACCCAAGGTTTCCGCCTGAGCAAGATTCCGCGCCCCTAAAGCTACCGCCAGTAAGTGACTGGTACTGTGCCCGGCAGTAGCCCCGCAGCAGTTCCAATCGGGAATCTCTACCAGCTCAATGTTTAAAGCCTGAGCCACCTTTTTGGTAGACTTGTCGTATTCCTTAGCGGTTGAGTGGAGGGAACAACCGGGATAATATGCGTATTTCATTAAATGCCGCCCTCCAGTTTTTCTATATTTTCAAAAATCTTTTTAATTTCTCCCGAATTTTTTACCTTGGATGGGAAAAAAGCCAGTTTACCTAAGGCTAACATTTTCGGTCCTAAGCTGGCATCTTTAAAGGGTTGACCGGTTTTCAGGTTAAAATTAAGAATTAAACCCAGCTCATAAAGCTTCCCGTATTTTCTAATCATATCCAGGAAAATCCGGTTAAAAGCCGCTACATTCCGGCTGTTTGCCGTATAACCCTTCCGGCGGGCAATTATCCTTAAGCTGTCCATAACTCTGGCAATGTCGATATTTTTCGGACAACGGGTCGTACAGGTGTTGCAGGAAGCGCAAATCCAGATGGTCCGGCTCCGTAAAACCTCTTCCCCTATCCCGATTTTTGATAGATGCATAATCTGGTTCGGGGTGTAATCCATGGCATACGCCACCGGACAACCAGCGGTACACTTACCGCACTGGTAGCAATCCCTCAAATGCTGGCCGCTTTCCTTTTCAACCTCTTCAACAAATTTTTCATCTCTGAGCTTTGTATAATTTAGAACATTCATAATGTTTTACACCTTTTAAGGTGTTTATCTTCACCTCCTATCCCTTTCCCGTCAAAGATAAGGTTTTTCATACGGTATTTATATTCTTCTTTCAGGGGAAAATTCCTCTTTTCCTTAGCGATTTTTTCGACAAATATCATTAATTTTTTTTATGGGGTATTAGGATTCAACGGGTAAATGCCAAAGGCAAAGAAATTCGCCAATACCCGAAGTATTGGCGAATATTAAACGGCAAAAAGTCTATCGATGCATTTAAAATTACATTGCTTCCTTAAATATCCGTATAATATCATCTAAGCTCGCCTGCTTTGGATTGGTAAATCCGCAAGCATCTTTCAGGGCATTTTCGGCTAAAGTCTTAAGATCCTCTTCTTTAACTCCCAATTCTTTAAGACCCGATGGTATGCCAATTTCCCGCGAAAGATTTTTAATTGCTTCAAGTACCTTTTCTCCAGCTTCTTTTGCCGTTAAGTTTTCTACATTTATTCCCATTGCCTTAGCTATATCAATAAACCTTTCGGGTACAACCTGCAGATTATAGGCCTGCACATGAGGTAGCAATACAGCATTACACACACCATGAGGAAGATCGTAAAACCCTCCCAGCTGGTGGGCCATCGCGTGTACATATCCTAAGCCTGCATTGTTAAAGGCTACCCCGGCTAAATACTCCGCATAAGCCATTTTATCCCTTGCCTCAATATCCTTTCCATTTTCTACTGCCCGTTTCAGGTATTTAAAAATAAGCTCGATTGCCATAAGGGCTGCCGCGTCGGTAACCGGAGTCGCATCAATAGATACGTAAGCTTCAATGGCATGGGTTAAGGCATCCATCCCCGTTGCGGCAGTTAAAGCTTTTGGCATCTCTACCATTAATTCGGGATCGTTAACAGCCATTATCGGAGTTACATGCCAGTCGACAATGGCCATCTTTACGTGTCTATCCTCGTCGGTTATTATTGAAAATCTCGTCATTTCACTTGCGGTACCAGCAGTAGTGTTTACCGCCACCAGAGGTAACATGGGTTTAGCCGACTTATTTACCCCTTCATAATCCTTGATGGAGCCACCATTAGTTGCCACCAGCCCAATGCCTTTGGCACAATCATGAGGCGAACCTCCACCAAAGGAAATTAAAAAATCACAGTTGTTCTCTTTTAACATTTTAAGACCATCTTCAACATTTTTAACCGTAGGATTTGGTTTAGTTTCATCAAAAATAACGTACTCGATTCCTTCGTTGTCCAGGATTTCGGTTAACTTATTAACAAGACCAATCTTAACCAGTACCTTGTCGGTTACAATAAGAGCTTTTTTAAAACCGAGCTTTTTAATTTCCTCGCCGGCCTCTTTCAGGCAGCCAATACCCATTAGGCTAACCGGCGGCATGTAAAATCGGTACGTCTTCATTTTTATAACCCCCTGTTCATTTTATTTTTAAAGTTTGATAAAATTATAACAAGCAAAAAACGCCAAATCTAACCCGTTTTTGCAAAAAATAACCCAAAATTGCACAAGGGGTGAAAATAATGTTTTTACCTAGTTTAACCCCCGATAAAGAGTTTGATACCGAAAAGGCGAAAATTTTATATTATGATTTTGTTAAACCAATTAAAGCTACTTACTATACCAAAAATTATTTAAGAATTTGTACGATTTTGGAGGGTAAGAAGCAAGTTACTGTAAATGAATTTGAGAACGTCGAATACACAAAAGACAATTTTGCAATCTTGGCTCCCAATTCAAAGGTAGATTTAAACATCGGAAATAAAACCAAGGCTCTTGTTATTGAGGTAGATAATACTGTTATTAACCAGTTAATTGAGAGGATCCAAATTGAATTAGGGTATGAAGAAATAAAAAAAGTCACCAATTACTTTTTTTTATGTAGCGTTACTGAAGAAATGCTGGGCACTTATAAAAGGATTGTAAGGACCTTAAACAGTCAGGAAAAGGGAAAAGAGTTTTTGCTGGACCTCTATATCCAGGAAATGCTCTATGAAATATTAAAATTTAGAGGTGCAAAGGAAATTATAAACTCTGTAAAGAACGCCAGGATCAACAATATTTTAAGCTATATTAATGAAAGTTATCATAAGAACATTAAAGTAGCCGATATTGCAAAAATTTTTGGGATGGAAGAGTATGAGTTTTGCAGATATTTTAAGACCTATACTTGCAAAACCCCAAAGGAATATATAAAAGAACTCAGACTTAAAAAGGCCAAGGAACTATTACAATACCAGAGCGTCACCGAAACCTGCTATGAGGTGGGCTATGAAAATATCTCATATTTTATAAAAGAATTTAAAAAAGCCTTCAATATAACCCCAAAACAATATCAAAAGACCTACGGTAATATGTCAAGACCATAAGGTCAAAAATTTTCGAAGTTAAGACTTAAAAAAGGCAATAGAAAACCATCCTGAATCCAAGCTACATGGAAACAAGTAACAAAAATGGAAATTGAGATTTAAAAAATATTAAACAAGATTCCTCCTTTGCTCCTTGGGGAGATAAAGTTGGTTGCTGCGCAGCAGAGCATCAACCATACGCACTAGTTTACGTGCGGTAAGGACCAAAGCACGGCGATGATGGTGAGTTTTACTTTCCCGGAATTTACGGGAGTAGAACTCACGGTATTCAGGCTCGTACTGACGAACAGAATTAGCAGCCTGAATTAAGTAATACCGCAAATAGGCATTACCGGTTTTAGTAAGTGGCGTAGTATCAGCTTCAAATTCACCGGACTGATGCTCTCGCCAAGTTAAGCCAGCAAATTTAGCTAAAGCTGAATCATTAGGGAAACGATGGATATCACCAATTTCAGCAATAATACCGGCGCAGATAACCGGACCAAGGCCAGGTACAGAATCAAGGGTGTGCTTAAAATGTGCTATTTCTTTAGCAATAGCTTTATCAATAGTTTTGATTTGTTTTTCTAGAGTTCTAATAGTTTCAAGGCTGGTAGTTAAAATCAGGTTGACAGGTTCCAAAAGGTTACCCCTTAACCTATGGGCATTATGAGCAGCGATTTTCAGTTTTTCAGCAGTAGCTTTAGGATCAGCAAAATGTTTATTACCTTTCTCCACCAAAAAATCAATTAAATCATCAAGCGGTCGAGCCGCAATTTCGTCGGGAGAAAGGAATTCGGTTAAAA
>NZ_ATYG01000027.1:0-32635 GCF_000427565.1 Carboxydothermus ferrireducens DSM 11255 | reverse complement strand
GAAGAAAGCAGGATCGAAGCCATCATGAGCGTCTCGGCCCTGGTGGAAAATTTAATGCTTTTGGCTTATGAACGAGGGCTGGGGACGTGCTGGATGACCGGCCCCAGGTATGTGGCCGATGAGATTGATCGCTTTTTGGGGGTTACCGATAAGGAATTTGTGTGTGCGGTGGTACTGGGGTATCCCGATCAAACTCCTCCGGTGCCACCGAGAAAAACCGGGAAAATACAATTTATCGGCTTTTAATGGATGTTTAGGAAAAATCGTGTGGCTTGAGCTGCACGATTTTTTGTATTATCATTAATTTTCCGGGTAAATTATACAAAAAAGAAGGTGGGATCGTGGTAAGAGACTTAGTTTACCCCGAAGGAATTTATCTTGATGAAATTATTGCTTATTACAGTAAAACCTGGGAATATTTACGGCCGTACATGCAGGGACGGCCCTTTTTTGTCAAATTTTATCCCGAAGGGGTTGGCAGGGAAAGTTATTACGTGCGGGGAAAACTTGCCCATGCTCCTGCTGCTTTGGTTTATTATGAAAAAAGGATTAATGAAAAAACCAGTTTATTGGTCGAAGATTTTCCTACTTTGAAGTGGCTAATTGAGCAGGGTTGTATTGAAATGCACGGCCTTTTAGCAAAAGCCGGGCAGGAAAGATTTCCCGATTTGTTGCTTTTTGACCTTGATCCTTTTCCTCCTTCCGGATTTCAGGAGTGCGTGGAAGTTGCCCTATTAATTCGGGAAGTCCTTAATTCGTATGGGTTGGAGGGTTATCCGAAGACTTCTGGATTAATGGGCTTGCATATTTTAGTACCGGTGGTTCCGCGTTACAAAAACGAAACTCTGGTTAGCATTGCTCAATTTATCGGAAGCCTTGTGGAAAAAGCTCACCCGCAAAGGGTTTCCCTGCAGGATTACCGGGCTGAAAGGGAAGGAAAAGTCCACCTGGATTACAGCCACAATCGCTACGGTAAAACGATTATTTTGCCCTATAGTATTCGAGCTTTTGCCGGAGCGGGGGTTTCCACACCTCTTACCTGGGAAGAAATAAGCAGCGGTAAGATTAATCCCCTGGACTTTAACATTAAAACTATTCCTCATAGACTTAAAAAAGATGGAGAGGTCTGGGACTTATTTTCCAGGCAGTATTCTTTAGAAGATTTATTAAAACTTCTTTAAAAAGGTTATAGAAAAATTTAGAAAAATATTTTAAAGTAAAGTAAGGTAAGTTAAAAATATTTTTGGGGTTGATTTTTTGCAAAACAGTGATTATTATTTAACCTTAGCTTCTGTATATTATAACCAAAAACTTTTTCACTTGATTAAAGAAGGTATCCCGGTAGAAGAAATTGTAGTTAATCCGGAAAAAACATTAAAGGAGTTTGGCTTTTCGCCCACGGAAATTAATAGCCTTACCCGGAAAATTTCTGAATTTAATCCCGAACGGGTAAAGGAGCACTGCTCAAACCTGGGGATAAAGATTGTAACCTTTGGGGAGAAGCGGTATCCTGAGCGGTTACTACACCTGTACGACCCACCGGTGGTGTTATTTTGCTGGGGTAACCTGGAGCTTTTAAAAACACCCATGGTCGGGATTGTAGGAGCGAGGCGTGCATCATCCTACGGCTTAAAAGTTGCCAGAACTTTTGCCGAAGAAATAGCCGGGGCGGGGATCACGGTGATAAGTGGCCTGGCCCGGGGTATCGATGGTGAAGCACACCGGGGGGCGGTAAGTGCGGGAGCAACGGTGGCGGTTTTAGGTTCGGGGATTGATGTACCTTACCCCCGGGAAAATGAAAACCTTTACCGGGAAATAATACAAAAAGGATTAATCATCTCGGAGTTTTTACCGGGGACGATGCCCTTACCTTACCTTTTTCCCATCCGTAACCGCCTGATTGCCGCTCTGGCCGAAGGTATCGTTGTAGTGGAAGCCGCATTGAAGAGCGGAAGCTTGATAACCGCCAGGATTGCCCTTGAGTTAGGAAGAGAAGTATTTGCTGTTCCGGGGATGATAACTTCACCTTTAAGTGCTGGCAGTAATCTTTTATTAAAAGATGGGGCCAGAATTGCTTTAAAAGGAACGGAGGTCATTGAAGAGCTTGGCTTTGGCACGTTATTTAGTAATAGTTTTGCTGCCCAGAAGTCAAAGCAAGAAGCTTTCGGTCTTGCCGGAAAAATTTTAGAGGTTTTAGTAAATGAGGATTTAACCGTGGAAGAGATAGCTTATCGCTTAAATGCCCATGTTTCGGAGGTATTAAGAGAAATTTCCTTCCTGGAAATAAAAGGCTTTGTGAAAAAACAGTTTGGAGGTAAGTTTACCAGGGGTTGAGGTGATTTTGATTTGAAAAAATTGGTAATAGTTGAGTCTCCAGCAAAAGCTAAAACTATCGGAAAATTTTTGGGCAAAGAATATGTGGTAAAAGCTTCCATGGGACACATCCGGGACTTACCCACCTATCGGTTTGGAGTAAATATTGAAAAGGATTTTGCTCCTACCTACGAAATAATCCGGGGTAAAAAAGAGCTTATAAAAGAATTAAAAGAAGAAGCGGCCAAGGCGGAAAAGGTCTACATAGCTTCTGACCCGGACCGGGAAGGGGAAGCCATTGCCTGGCACGTAAAGGAAGTATTGGATTTAGAAGATAATGGAGACCTGAGAATAGAATTTAACGAAATTACCAAGGATGCGGTTTTACAGGCAATAGCCAATCCCCGGGGGATAGATTACAACCGGGTATACGCCCAGCAGGCCCGGAGGATCTTGGACCGGATTGTCGGTTATAAATTAAGTCCCCTGCTTTGGCGAAAAATCAAAAAAGGATTATCGGCCGGGCGGGTGCAGTCGGTAGCGGTTAGGCTTATTTGTGAGCGGGAAGAAGAAATTGAAAAATTTGTACCGGAGGAATACTGGAGTTTAACGGCTCATCTTGAAGCGGAAAAGAAACCATTTAAAGCAAAGCTTTCTAAATACCAGAATCGCAGAATAGAAATAAAAAATAAAGATGAAGTGGAGCGGATTATTGCTGAGGTTTCGCAAAGGGATTTTAAAGTTGTTAAAATCACGAAAAAGCTCACCAAAAAATCTGCTCCGGAGCCTTTTATTACCAGTACCTTGCAGCAGGAAGCGTCAAAACGGTTAAACTTTTCGGCCAAAAAAACCATGCAAATTGCCCAGGCTCTTTACGAGGGACTGGAAATCGGTGAATACGGAGTTACCGGTTTAGTAACATATATAAGAACTGACTCTACCCGGGTAGCGGAAGAAGCGAAAGCAAAAGCGGCAGCATATATTAAAAATACTTTTGGGGAAGAATATGTAGGAACTGAGAAAAAGACCAAAGCCCCGAAGGGGAAAATTCAGGATGCTCATGAAGCCATCCGGCCCACGGATATAGAAAAAGATCCGGAAAAGATTAAACAATATTTAACACCCGATCAGTATAAACTTTATAAATTAATCTGGGAACGGTTTGTGGCCAGTCAAATGAGCGATGCTCAGTATGACGTAACTACGGTAGATATTGAAGCGGGAGATTATTTATTTAGGGTAACGGGGTCAATCCTAAGATTTCCGGGGTTTACCAAAATCTATCAGGTTGAAGAAGAGGAAGGGGAAGGGGAGGAAAAGGAAAAGTTACCTGCTTTAATGGAAGGGCAAAGCTTAACCTTACTGAAGCTTGAGCCAAAGCAGCATTTTACCGAGCCTCCGCCGCGGTATACCGAAGCTACTTTAATTAAAGCTTTGGAAGAAAAGGGAATTGGGCGGCCGAGCACTTACGCGCCCATCTTGGAGACTATATTAAAGCGGGGCTACGTGGAAAAAGATAAAAAGCAGTTAAAACCTACCGAACTTGGCCGGATAGTTGTAGATTTACTAAAGGAACATTTTCCTGACATTATTGATGTGGAATTTACCGCTGAAATGGAAGAAAAACTTGACCAGATTGAAGAAGGAGAAAAAAATTGGATTGAGGTTTTAAGAAATTTTTACGAACCGTTTAATGAAACTCTGCGGCAATCTTACGAAAAAATTGAAAAAATTATCCTGCCGCTGGAGGAAACGGAGGAAAAATGCCCTAATTGTGGACGAAACTTAGTAGTCAGAACCAGTCGCTTTGGCAAGTTTTTGGCTTGCCCGGGTTATCCGGAGTGTAAATTTATTAAACCTTTTGTGCAAAAAACCGGTGCTACCTGTCCCCGGTGCGGTGGTGAAATCATAGTTAAAAAATCAAAGAAGGGACGAGTTTTCTACGGCTGTTCCAATTATCCGTCCTGTGACTTTGTTAGTTGGGACCTGCCCAGTAGCAAAAAATGTCCCAATTGTCAAAGTGTTATGGTAGAAAAACGACCGAAGAAAAAGCCACCGTACCTTCTCTGTACCAACCCTGATTGTAAGCATACAGAGCCGTTGGAGGAAGTACAATGAAAGAAGTTGATGTGGTTGGGGCCGGGCTTGCCGGTGCTGAAGCTGCCTGGCAGTTGGCTAAAAGGGGAATTAAAGTACGGTTATTTGAAATGCGCCCGAAAAAATTTACTCCGGCGCACCAAACTCCCCTTTTTGCCGAATTAGTGTGCAGTAATTCTTTAGGGGGTATAAATTTAGACAATGCAGCGGGCTTATTGAAAGAGGAGTTACGGTTTTTAGATAGCCTTGTTATAAAGGTGGCTGATAGAAACCGGGTTCCCGCAGGCAATGCTCTGGCCGTTGACCGAAATTTATTTGCGGAAGAAGTAACCTTAAGGCTTTCTCACCACCCATTAATAGAAGTTATACGGGAAGAGGTTGTGGATATTAATCCCGAAAGAGTTACGGTAATTGCTTCGGGCCCCTTAACCTCAAAAGCTTTAGCTGAGAATTTAAAAAAATACCTTGAAAGCGATTACCTTTACTTTTTTGATGCGGTTGCTCCTATTGTCGCCGGTGAAAGCCTGGATATGGAGAAATTGTTTTTTGCCGGGCGGTACCAGCAGGATAAGGACTACTTAAATGCTCCAATGAATGAAGAAGAGTATCAGAGGTTTTATGAAGCGTTGATTACTGCTGAACGGCATCCCTTAAAACCTTTTGAAAAAGACATTTATTATGAAGGCTGCCTGCCAATAGAAGTTATCGCTTCAAGGGGTAAAGATACTTTGAGGTTTGGCCCTCTAAAACCTAAAGGGATTATTGATCCAAGAACTGGAAAAGAACCGTATGCGGTAGTTCAATTGCGCCGGGAAAATTTAGCGGGGGATTATTACAATCTGGTGGGTTTTCAAACCAATCTTACCTGGAAGGAACAAAACCGGGTTTTTCGCCTGATACCCGGTTTGGAAAATGCCGAATTTATTCGATTTGGAGTGATGCATAAAAATACCTTTATCAACTCTCCCGCTTTATTAACTCCTTACTTAAACTTGAAAAAATATCCCCGATTGTTTTTTGCCGGTCAGATAACCGGCGGGGAAGGGTATGTGGCAGCGATAGCTACCGGGGCTTGGGCCGGAATTGCCGCTTCCGGGATGTTTGGGAAAATGCCCGAGCCGTTACCGGAAACCACCATGCTTGGCGGGCTCATCCGTTATTTAAACACCGCCCCGGTAGATAACTTTCAGCCGATGGGAGTAAATTTTGGCTTGGTAAAACCTCTGGACCGAAAAATAAAAAACAAAAAAGAAAGGTATAAGCTTTTAGCTGAAAGAAGTTTAAAAGATTTAAAAAGGTGGCTTGCGGTTAATGGCTGAGGAGCTTAAAGCTTTTTTAAATTATTTATTACTTGAAAGAAATTATTCCCCGAATACCATTGCCGCTTACGAAAGGGATATTTTGGATTTTCAAGAATTTTTACAGGGAAAAAGTTTTTTATCGGTAAATGAAGTGGATTTAAAGCAGTTTTTGGTAGACATTCTCAGGAAAAATCGTAGCCGGAGAACGGCAGCCCGAAAAATGGTTGCTCTCAGGTCCTTTTACCGTTTTTTGAAAAGATGCGGCTTTATCAAAGAAAATCCAGCGTTAAGCCTTGAAATTCCCAAGATTCCCAAAACATTGCCGGAAGTTTTAACCGTGGACGAAGTGTTTAAAGTGATTGAAGGCCAGGAAAACTCCACACCAACGGGAATGCGCAATAGAGCGCTTTTGGAGCTGTTTTACGGAGCAGGTTTAAGAATTGGGGAAATTGCGGGTTTAACGTTAAACGACCTTGATTTAACCCAGGGTTACGTTCGGGTTACCGGTAAGGGACGAAGACAGCGAATTGTTCCCCTGGGGAAATACGCCTTGGATAGTTTAAAGTTGTACCTGGAAGCAGGAAGACCGGCTTTTAAGCCCAAATCGGAAAAGTTGTTCCTAAATCAGCAGGGTGAGGGCTTAACAGTACGGGGAATTCGTTACCTGATTTCGCAGATTGTTAAAAAAGCGGGGCTCAGTCGAAAAATAACCCCCCACACCTTTCGCCACAGTTACGCAACTCATCTCTTAGAGGGGGGAGCGGATATCAGGGCCGTGCAGGAATTACTGGGTCATAAACGTTTGTCTACCACCGAAATTTATACCCATCTCAGTAAAGAGCGGTTAAGGGAGGTTTACCTTAGAACCCATCCGCGAAGCAGGGAGGAGAAAAATGATGTTTGAGGGAACCACGATTGTGGCGGTAAAGCGGGGCGGAGAAGTAGCCATTGGCGGTGACGGTCAGGTTACTTTCGGGCAACAAACGGTTATCAAACGGCGGGCAAATAAAATAAGAAAATTATACCGGGGTAAAGTTCTGGCCGGATTTGCTGGTGCAGTTGCCGATGCTTTTACTTTATTTGATTTATTTGAAAAAAAGCTTGAGGAAAGTCAGGGTAATCTTACCCGGGCGGCGGTGGAACTGGTAAAAACCTGGCGCACCGATAAATTTTTACGCCGCCTGGAAGCCATGCTTCTGGTGGCCGACAGGGAAAGGATACTGTTAATATCCGGTACCGGAGAGGTAATCGAGCCGGATGATGGAGTTTTAGCTATAGGTTCGGGAGGGAATTATGCTTTAGCGGCGGCCCGGGCTTTGATAAATCACACCAATTTATCAGCCCGGGAAATAGTGATGGAAAGTTTAAAAATTGCTCAGGAAATCTGTGTTTATACCAATGATTTTATTACGGTGGAGACCATTGGAGGTGAATAATTTGGAAAATTTAACTCCCCGGCAAATAGTTGAGTATTTGGATAAATATATAATAGGGCAAGAAGCGGCCAAAAAAGCGGTGGCGGTAGCCTTAAGAAACAGGTATCGAAGAAAGCTTTTGCCTCCCCACTTAAAGGATGAAATAATACCCAAAAATATTTTAATGATCGGGCCCACCGGTGTGGGTAAAACCGAAATAGCCCGGAGACTGGCGAAATTAATTAAAGCTCCTTTCGTAAAGGTGGAGGCCACAAAATTTACCGAAGTTGGCTATGTTGGCCGTGACGTAGAAGGGATGATTCGGGATTTGGTGGAGACTTCCCTCAGGATGGTGCGGGAAGAAAAGATTAAAATGGTGGAGGATAAAGCTTATAATTTAGCGGTAGAAAGGCTTTCCGAAATTATGATTCCCAATCCCAAGAAGGAAAATATCAAAAACCCTTTTGAAATGTTTTTTGGCGGGATCCGGGAGGATGCAACCAAAACGGACCCTGCTTATGATGAATTAAATTATCGCCGACGGGAACTTCAGGATAAAATAAAAAAGGGTTTTTTGGATAATGAAATGGTAGAAATTGAGGTTGAAGAGCAAAAAACTCCCATGGTGGAAGTTTTTGGCGTCGGTGGCATTGAAGAAATGGGGCTAAACTTTCAGGATATTTTGGGTGGCCTGATTCCTCCTCGACGGAAAAAACGGCGGGTTACTGTAAAAGAAGCGCTGAAAATTTTAACGCAACAGGAAGCCCAGAAATTAATTGATATGGATGAGGTGCAACGGGAAGCCATCAAAAGAGCGGAGGAAGACGGCATCGTCTTTTTGGATGAAATCGACAAGATCGCTTCCACCGGCAATACCCATGGGCCCGATGTTTCCCGGGGAGGAGTGCAGCGGGATATCCTGCCCATTGTGGAAGGATCAACGGTTTTAACCAAATACGGACCGGTGAAAACCGATCATATTTTATTTATTGCGGCCGGTGCCTTTCATATGAGTAAACCTTCGGATTTAATACCGGAATTGCAGGGGCGTTTTCCCATTCGGGTGGAATTAAAGAGTTTAACCGTGGAGGATTTTAAAAAAATCCTTACCGTTCCGGAAAATGCCCTTACCAAGCAGTATGTTGAGCTGCTGGCGACCGAAGGGGTTAATTTGAAATTTACTGAAGATTCCCTTGAAGAAATTGCAAAAATGGCTTATACTGTTAACGAACGGAATGAAAATATTGGTGCAAGGCGACTTATCACGATTTTAGAAAAAGTTCTGGAAGATTTATCGTTTAACGCTCCGGAGATGTGGGGGCAAACGGTGGTAATTGACCGTAAGTTTGTCCAGGATAAGTTAAGTGAAATAGTTCACGATTCCGATTTATCAAGGTATATCTTATAATTGCAAATATTTTAACTTTAGTAAGGAGGAAACATGATGAGAACACTTTTGGAAAAAACTCGAAGCATCAATCGTATATTGCAGAAGGCAGCGGGAAATCCGGTAGATTTTGAGGAAATTGCCCAGGTTCTTTCCGAAAATATCAACTGCAATGTTTATATCGTGAGCCGGAAAGGGAAAATTTTAGGACATGCCTTTTTTAAAAATTTCACCTGCGATATTATGCGGCAGGTAGTGGAAGAAACCGAACGGTTCCCCGAAGATTACAATGAAAATTTTCTTTTGAAAATTACCGAAACCCATGCTAACTTCTGCCAGAAAGCTAATGCTTGTGTTTTCTTTCAGGATGTGCAATGCATTTCCCAGAACAAGGTAATGACCGTTGTACCCATTGTTGGCGGTGGGGTACGTTTAGGTACTTTAGTATTAGCCAAGTTTGACGAATCGTTTACCGATGGCGATTTGGTTCTGGCCGAATACGGAGCTACGGTTATCGGTATGGAAATTCTGCGGGCCCAGGCGGAGAAAGTGGAAGAAGAAGCCCGGAAGAAAGCTGCGGTCCAAATTGCCCTGGCGACCCTTTCTTACTCCGAATTGGATGCCATTAAGCATATTTTTGAAGAGTTAGAAGGGGACGAAGGCCTGCTGGTTGCCAGCAAAATTGCCGATAGAGTGGGAATAACCCGTTCGGTAATTGTCAATGCATTACGCAAATTTGAAAGTGCCGGGGTCATTGAATCAAAATCCTTAGGGATGAAAGGTACTTACATTAAGGTGTTAAACGACCATCTTTTTGAAGAATTAGAAAAACTAAATAATTAAAAAATTTTCTCCTTGCAGGGAAAAATAAATTGTGATACAATCTTTACCGGTGTCGAAAACGCACTCCCGGCGACCGGCTAAAGGGTGCCAGCAATGGTCTTTAGCCTGGATGAACCGGGCGGAGGAAAAAACCAAAAGGAGGATTCTTAAATGGCTGTAATTTCCATGAAGCAACTTTTAGAAGCGGGGGTTCATTTTGGTCACCAAACCCGGCGCTGGAACCCCAAAATGGCGGAGTATATCTTTACCGACCGGAACGGGATTTACATCATTGACCTGCAGAAAACCGCCAAAAAATTAGAGGAAGCTTATAGTTTTGTTAGAGAATTGTCGGCACAGGGTGGTACGATTTTATTTGTTGGAACGAAAAAGCAAGCTCAGGATGCTATTAAGGAAGAAGCCGAACGTTGCGGAATGTTTTACGTAAATCAGCGGTGGCTGGGAGGTACCCTTACCAACTTTAAAACCATCAGAAAACGGGTAGAAAGGCTTATTGAAATTGAAAAAATGGAGCAAGAAGGTGCGCTGTCGGTACTTCCGAAAAAAGAGGTAGCAAAAATTTTAAAGGAAAAGGAAAAATTAAGCCGCTTTTTGTCCGGTATTAAGGAGATGAAAAAGTTACCCGATGCGCTGTTTGTGGTTGATCCTCGGAAGGAAAAAATTGCCGTGGCGGAAGCCCGGAAACTGGATATTCCTGTAGTTGCTATCGTGGATACAAACTGCGATCCCGATGAGGTGGATTACGTAATTCCCGGTAACGACGATGCTATCCGGGCGGTAAAGTTAATTACTTCCAAAATTGCTGATGCGGTAATTGAAGGCCGTCAAGGCGAGCAATATGCGGAATAAAAGGTAGGGATTAAACCCTACCTTTTTTATGAACAAAAAATGGTTGTAAGATTTTGCCCTATCGGGCATAATTTTTATGGGTACTATTAAAAATTAAAGGAGGTACATAAATGATAACTTCACAAATGGTTAAAGAGCTCCGGGAAAGAACCGGTGCTGGCATGATGGACTGCAAGAGAGCATTAGAGGAAGCTAACGGTGATATGGAAAAAGCAATTGAAATTTTACGGCAAAAAGGATTGGCCGCTGCGGCGAAAAAAGCTGGCCGGATTGCTACCGAAGGAGTTGTTGAAGCTTATATCCACGGTGGCGGTCGGATTGGCGTACTGGTTGAAATCAACTGCGAAACCGATTTTGTGGCGAAAACCGATGAGTTTAAATCTTTTGCCCGGGATATTGCTATGCAAATTGCTGCAGCTAAACCCGAGTATGTAAGACGGGAAGATGTACCGCAGGAAGTCATTGAAAAAGAACGGGAGATTTTAAGGGCACAGGCCTTAAACGAAGGTAAACCGGCGAACGTAGTAGAAAAAATGGTGGAAGGTCGTCTTGAAAAGTTCTTTAAAGAAGTCTGTCTTTTAGAGCAGCCATTCATTAAAAATCCCGATATTACCGTCAAAGAACTTCTGACCGAGAAAATTGCGAAGATTGGTGAAAATATCAACATTCGCCGTTTTGTTCGCTTTGAATTGGGCGAAGGTTTAGCCAAAAAAGAGGAGGATTTTGCTGCCGAAGTAGCTGCAGCAATGAAAGTTAATAAATAATTATTTTCACAAGGGTGAACTTTTACAGGATTTTTTCCGGATTTGTAGAATTATCATTGTCAGGAACTGGAGGTAAAAACGTGCCTTCACCTAAATATAAAAGGGTAGTTTTAAAGTTAAGCGGTGAAGCGTTGGCCGGTGAAAAAGGTTACGGAATTGATCCGGAGGTTGTAAACTCGATAGCCGGCCAAATTGCGGAGATTATCAAAGAGTTTGGAATCCAGGTTGCTGTGGTTGTTGGTGGTGGGAATATCTGGCGGGGTCTTTCCGGAAGTGCCAAAGGTATGGATAGGGCTACCGCCGATTATATGGGAATGTTAGCTACGGTCATAAATTCTCTGGCCCTGCAGGATGCTCTGGAAAAGCTTGGAATTGATACCCGGGTGCAAACGGCGATTGAAATGCGGCAGATTGCCGAGCCTTATATTCGGCGACGGGCCATACGCCACCTGGAAAAGGGCCGGGTAGTTATTTTTGCGGCGGGTACCGGTAACCCTTATTTTTCCACCGATACCACCGCAGCTTTACGCGCGGCCGAAATTGAGGCAGAAGTCATTTTAATGGCGAAAAGAGTCGATGGCGTGTATGATTCTGACCCCTTGAAAAATCCCAATGCTCAAAAATTTGATGAATTGGAGTATATTGAAGTTCTAAATCGCGGCTTGGGAGTAATGGATTCCACCGCTACCTCCCTTTGTATGGATAATAATATTCCGCTCATCGTTTTTAATCTCGAAGTCCCGGGGAATATCAAGCGGGTGATTTTAGGGGAGAATATTGGCACCATTGTTGGGGGTGAGCGCAAGTGATTCAGGATATTTTAAAGGAAGCCCAGGACCACATGCAAAAGGCTATTGAAGTTTTGAAAAAAGAGTTTGCTACCATGCGGGTTGGCAGGGCTACTCCGGCTTTGTTAGAAAAAGTAGTTGTGGAGTACTATGGGACCCAGATGCCGGTAAATCAATTGGCTACCATTTCCGCTCCCGAACCCCGCTTACTGGTAATACAACCCTGGGATAAAGGAGCTTTGGGGGCGATCGAAAAAGCTATTCTTAAATCGGATCTCGGTATAACCCCAACCAATGATGGAAGTGTAATCCGGCTTGCTATTCCTCCCCTTACGCAGGAACGCCGGCAGGAACTGGTGAAGGTGGCCAGGAAGAAAGCTGAAGAAGCGCGGGTGGCAATTCGCAATATTCGGCGGGATGCCAACGACAGGATTAAGGACTTAGAAAAGGATAAAGTTATTTCCGAAGATGAAGGAAAACGCGGTCAGGATGAAGTCCAGAAGCTAACCGATAAGTTTATTAAGACGGTAGATGAGCTCTTAAAAGCTAAAGAAGATGAGATATTGAGCATTTAGTTATGGAACGGGAACTGTTAGGTATTGATTGCGAAGCCGGGCTAAGAAAAATTTTAAAGGAAAATTTAAAATGGGAGATCGTTATTACCTCTCCGCCCGGTAAGTATTTTCCAAAGGGTGACCCTCGAATTTTACAAATAAAAAGGGGAGAAACCGAGGGAAGAATCGTAATCGGTTTTACCGATTACGAGAAAGGAGGTGCAATCGATGGCTTATAGAATTACCGAGGAGTGCCTGGCTTGTGGGACCTGCATGGATAGCTGCCCCCATAATGCCATCGTGGAAGGTGATATTTACAAAATCACCGATGCTTGCCAGAACTGCGGGACTTGCGCTGAAGCTTGCCCGGTAGGTGCCATTGTGGAAGAGTAATTTAAACATAAGACCCCCTCTTAAAAAGAGGGGGTTTAGTCATTTTGGGGAAGTAATTGGAAATTGTCTTTTATGAAATAAGTTTATACGATATAATATAAAAGTACAAAGAGATAATGGACATGGGGTTTTAAGCTTTTCGTGGAGGCGAACGATGGATTTCAGCATATTTCGCAAGAAAAACAATCAAATAGATATAAGCGATCTCGATTTTAGGAAAATGCCCCGGCACATTGCTATTATTATGGATGGTAACGGACGGTGGGCTAAAAAACGAGGAATGCCGCGCTACTTTGGCCACCGGGCCGGTGTAGAGACGGTCCGGCGGGTGGTAAAGTTCTGCGCAAAATTAAACGTACCCTACCTCACCCTCTATGCGTTTTCCACGGAAAACTGGCGGCGTCCACAAGAAGAAGTTAATGTTCTGATGAACCTTTTGGTGGAGTATATTGAAAAAGAAACCGATGAACTAAACCGGGAAGGGGTTAGGCTCACGGTAATTGGAGAAATTTCCGAACTTCCGGAAAAGGCCCGGATAGCCTTGGCTCAAGGTATAGAGAAAACCTGCCACAACAACCGCTTAAACCTGATTTTGGCCTTAAATTACGGGGGCCGAAGAGAAATTGTGGAAGCGGCCAGGAAAATTGCTTACGAGATAAAAAATGGAAAATTATCGCCTGAGCAGATAGATGAAAAAGTTTTTGCCAACTATCTCTACACCAAAGAATTTCCCGATCCTGATCTATTAATTCGGCCGTCGGGGGAAATTCGCATCAGTAATTTTCTTCTCTGGCAAATTGCCTACAGTGAAATCTGGCTTACCGATGTTTTATGGCCGGATTTTTCCGAAGAACATCTGCTACAGGCAATTAAAGACTACCAAAAACGCGAACGGCGCTTTGGAGGCGTAAATTACCCGTAAGGAGAAAGTTATGGATGTTAAGTTATCGGATTATTACTGCCCTTGTTGCACTGCCCGGATTTTTAATAGTTGGCTATTTAGGCGGGGTTTACCTTAAGATTTTAACTGCTTTAATGGCGTTAATAGGTTTTTACGAACTTTACCGGATGTTTTTAACGAAAGAGCTTAAGCTTTATGTCCCCCTTGCCTATTTTTTACTTTTACTTGGCTTTTTTGATTTGGTTTCCAGAGAAATTCTTCCCTATTTCTTTTTCATCGCTACGGGCATTTATTACCTGGTCAAACACCAAAAGCACAGCGTCTTGGAATTTTTTTATACCTATACCAGTTTAATGTATGTTTTTTTATTCATTTTTATTTATGAAATTAGAAGCACCCCTCCGGGTTTTCGACTGTTTTTGTTTTACTTCTTGCTAATCTGGGCCAACGATACTTTTGCCTACTTTGTAGGTAAAAAATTTGGCAGGCGGAAAATTGCACCGGCTTTAAGCCCGAAAAAAAGTGTAGAGGGGGCTTTGGGAGGTTTACTGGGAGCTTTATTCATCGCGTTTCTTTACGGTAGGTTTGTTTTAGGTAGCTTAACTTTGCTACCACTTGCCTTTGTTACTGCTTTGATAGCTCAGGCGGGGGATTTTTTGGAATCGGCTATCAAGCGTTTTGCTGGAGTAAAAGATTCAGGAGAGATTTTACCCGGGCATGGCGGGATACTGGATAGATTTGATGGGGTACTGCTTTCTGCTCCGGTTTTTTACTATCTTTACTTATTATTTAATTAGAGGTGGATTATGGAAAATTGGAAAAGGTACGGCATTTATTTATTGGGGCTTCTGGCCGGGATTTTAGGCCTGTGGCTTATCTATAAAATAGCGGTGCTCTACTTGTTGCCGTTTATTATTGGCATACTTATTGCCATAATTTTGGAGCCAATGGTAAGTTATTTTGAGAAAAGATTTAATCTTACGCGGGCTATTGGTACGGGCATTTCTCTGGCAATATTATTAATACTTTTTTTAACTGTTATCTCTTCTTTTTTGGTAAAACTTGTTACCGAATTGTACCGGTTAGCCAATTACGTACCGGATATGCTAACCAATATCAAGGACCAGATTACCTTTATGATAGCCGGGGGAAACCGTTTTTTAGGAAAGCTTCCTTCCACCCTTGCTGATTCCATTAAACAGAATGCCGAAAAGTTATTAAATCAAGTGGTGGAAGTAGGAAAGAACTTTTTTACCAGCATTTTTGTTGGCCTGGCTCAAGTACCTGAATTTATTATTATTTTGCTGATTGCCTTAATAGCTGCTTATTTTTTCAGCAAAGATTTACCCCAGTACCAGCGGTTAGTTTTTAATGTGCTGCCGGAAAACTACCGGCAAAAAAGTGAGTATGTTTTAAAGGAAGCGATTGCTGCTGCTTTTAGATTTTTAAAAGCCCAGGCGATTTTAGTAGGATTATCAACGATTCTTACCATTTTTGGCCTTTATTTAATTGGCGCAGCTTACCCCCTTACCCTGGGTTTAATAATTGGATTCTTGGATCTGGTTCCGATTGTGGGCCCAAGCCTGATAATTTTTCCCTGGGCGGGAATACTGCTGATTCAGGGAAAATATTTGATGGCGGTCGAAATTCTCATTCTTTATATGGCCATTTCGGCTTTCCGGAAAGTGGTTGAAGCTAAAGTAGTGGCCGAAAACCTGGGGTTAGACCCTTTAGCAACGTTAATATCTATGTATGTGGGTTTAAAGCTTTTAGGGGTTCTGGGTATTGCAGCGGGTCCGATTATTCTTTTAATAATTAAAGCCTTAATTGATGCGGAAATAATTAACTTTCACAAAAAATAGAGTGCTGGAGGAAATATGAAAAGGATCGTTATTTTGGGAAGTACCGGCTCCATTGGCCGGCAGTCTTTAGAAGTTATCGAGTTTTTTCCCGATAAATTTTCCGTGGTAGCCTTGGCTGCGGCAAAAAACGGTAAACTTTTGTTAGAGCAGTGCCTGCGCTTTAAGGTTAAGCATGCTTTTTTAGCCGATGAAGAAAGTTATAAAACTTATTACCGGGAGTTTAAAAACCACGGAATACTTCTTACTACCGGTAGCAAAGAACTACTGAATTTGGCTTTACTACCCGGCGTTGATGGCATCATTACGGCGATTCCCGGTACCATCTGTTTGCTTCCTACCATTGAGGCTTTAAAAGCAGGAAAAATAATTTATTTAGCCAATAAAGAAACAATGGTTGCTGCTGGAGAAATCATCACCCCCTTGATGAAGTTAGGGGAAAACCTTTTGCCGGTGGATAGTGAACATTCGGCCATTTTTCAGGCTCTTCAGGGAGAAAAATTGGCGTGGGTGAAGAAACTCCTCATCACCGCTTCCGGGGGACCTTTTAGGGAATACACCTTGGAACAATTAAAAAATGTCACCGTGGCGGAGGCCCTCAAGCATCCCCGCTGGAAAATGGGCAATAAGATTACCATTGATTCGGCTACTTTGATGAATAAGGGTTTGGAAATAATCGAAGCGCACTTTTTGTTCCAAATTCCCTATGAAAAAATTGAACCGGTAATTCACCCGCAGTCGGTAATCCATTCGCTGGTGGAGTTTTATGATGGCTCAGTTTTAGCTCAGCTGGGACTTCCGGACATGCGGTATCCCATTCAATATGCCCTGACTTATCCCGAAAGATTTCCCAACAACCTGCCGGGCTTGAACTTAACGGAAATTGGCGTTCTTTCTTTTGAAAAACCGGACTATGAACGTTTTCCGGCTCTCAAACTTGCTATCCAGGCCGGCAAAGCCGGAAATATTTATCCGGCGGTTTTAAATGCTGCCAATGAAATTGCCGTTGAAGCATTTTTGGCCGGAAAAATTAAGTTTCTGGAAATTGCCCAAATTGTAGAAAAAGTATTAAACTGTTTTTCACCGGTAAAAATGGATTTGGAGACGATTTTAGAGGTGGATTTTCGGGCAAGGGAACTGGCAAGAAAATTTATAGGTGGTGAACACCAGTGATAACGGCTGTTGCCTCAATTGTTATCTTTTTTCTTTTAATTTGGATTCACGAACTTGGTCACTTTTTAGCGGCCAAGAAAGTGGGTATTGTCGTTAAAGAGTTTAGCATCGGTTTTGGTCCGCTTTTAGCCAAAACCCGGAAAAAGGAAACGCAGTACAGTTTAAGATTAATTCCTCTGGGCGGTTTTGTGAAAATGAAAGGGATGGATTTAGAAGAAGGGGAAGAAGAGGAGGACGACCGGGGCAGTTTTACAAAAGCAACCGTCTGGCAGCGGGCTTTGGTGTTATTTGCTGGTTCGGGAATGAACCTTCTGTTAGCGGTGGTTCTCTTGGCGCTGGTTTTTAGCGCCTTTGGAATCCCTAAAGCGGTCCCGGTGATCGATAAGGTCCAGCCCAATATGCCGGCGGCAGCAGCTGGATTTAAGCCCGGCGATAAAATAATAGCGGTAAACGAAACAAAGATTACTTCGTGGGAACAGCTGGTGGAAATAATAAGTAAAAGCCCCGGTAAACCGTTAACCTTTAAAATTATACGGGAAAACCTGGGAAAAACCATAGTAGTTACCCCCCGCCCCGATGACCAGGGGTTAGGGAAGATTGGTATTGTTCCCCGGCAGGAAATTGAACGAAAACCAATATGGGAAGGTTTGTACCTGGGGTTTGTTTACACCTTTAAAATAATTGCTTTAATTGTAGTGTTTCTTGGGAAAATGCTTGTACACCAGGCTCCAATGGAGCTTGGGGGGCCGGTAAGGGTGGTTTCGGAGATTGGCCGGGCTGCCCAGTTTGGTCTGAGTTCCCTGGTTCAGCTGGCCGCTTTTTTGAGCATCAACCTTGGCATTTTTAACTTGCTTCCCATACCGGCTTTGGATGGTAGCCGGATTATGTTTGTTTTAGCTGAAGCTCTGCGGGGAAAACCAATCGATCCGGAGAAGGAAAACTTTATTCATTTAATCGGATTTGGGCTTTTGCTTTTACTGATGCTAATTATAACTTATAAAGACATTATTTCGCTAATAGGTGGTTAAATTGCTGCTTCCGCGCCGAAAAACGAAAACCATTTTTATTGGAACGGTGCCGGTGGGTGGGGACGCACCGATTACCGTGCAGTCAATGACCAATACCGATACCCGGGATTGGCAAAAAACCTTAAGACAAATTAAAAGACTGAAAAAAGCCGGCTGCGAACTGGTGCGGGTAGCCGTTCCCGATCAGGAAGCGGCCCGGGCCTTAAAATTAATCGTGGAAAAATCTCCTCTGCCGGTTATTGCCGATATTCACTTTGATTATAAGCTGGCGTTAATGGCTCTGGAGGCGGGGGTTCACGGTCTTAGACTGAATCCCGGAAATATCGGGAGTGCTGAAAAAGTTCGGATAATTGTGCGGGAGGCTAAAAACCGCCGAGTTCCCATCCGGATAGGGGTAAATGCCGGCTCTTTAGAAAAAAAGCTTGTGGAGAAGTATGGAGGCATTACCCCTGAAGCGATGGTGGAAAGCGCTCTCCACCATGTGGGAATTCTGGAAGACATGGGCTTTGATCTTATCAAAATATCGCTAAAAGCATCGGATATACCGTTAATGCTGGCAGCCTACCGACTTTTAGCTAAGAAGGTTGACTACCCGTTTCATATTGGCGTAACCGAAGCGGGACCCCGCTCCACCGGGATTATTAAATCGGCGGTTGGGATCGGGGCCCTTTTGGCCGAAGGTATTGGTGATACCTTGAGGGTTTCCCTGACGGCGGATCCGGTGGAAGAGGTAAAAATAGGATTTCAAATTTTAAAAGCTCTGGGTTTAAGGGAGTACGGAGCTGAGGTTATTTCCTGTCCAACTTGCGGGCGCACCCAGGTGGATATCATTAAAATAGCCCGGGAAGTTGAGAAGTTTGCTCAAAACGTCAAAAAACCCCTGAAAATTGCGGTAATGGGCTGTGTGGTTAATGGCCCCGGCGAAGCCCGGGAAGCAGACATAGGAATTGCCGGCGGCAGGGGTGAAGCGTTATTATTTAAAAAGGGAAAGGTTGTTAGAAAAATTGGGGAAGAAGAAATATTAAAAGTATTAAAAGAAGAGATTAAAAAGTTGGAGGAGGAAGTGTAATGAGGCTATCCCAGTACTTTATGCCGACTTTAAGAGAAAATCCTGCAGAAGCAGAAGTGATAAGTCATAAACTTTTGTTGCGGGCAGGTTTTATCCGCAAATCGGCATCGGGGGTGTATACATATTTACCGTTAGCCCAGAGGGTTCTTAAAAAAATCATGCAGATTATCCGGGAGGAAATGGACCGGCAGGGCGGCCAGGAATTAATGCTCCCGATTTTACAGCCGGCGGAACTTTGGCTGGAAACGGGCCGCTGGCATGTTTACGGTCCTGAACTTTTTAAATTAAAAGACCGGCACAACCGGGATTTTTGCCTCGGGCCTACCCATGAAGAGATTATTACCGACCTGGTAAGAAGGGAAGTAAGGTCTTATAAAGAATTACCACTACTTCTTTACCAGATTCAAAATAAGTACCGGGACGAAAAAAGACCTCGCTTTGGCTTAATGCGCGGGCGCGAATTTATCATGAAGGATCTTTATTCTTTCGACCGGGATGAAGAAGGCTTAGAAATAAGTTACCGCAAGATGTACGAAGCTTATACCAATGTGTTTACCCGCTGCGGTTTAAAGTTTCGGGCGGTGGAAGCGGATGCCGGTGCGATTGGTGGGAGCACCACCCATGAATTTATGGTGCTGGCCAATTCCGGCGAAGCGGTAGTCGTCTATTGCCCAGATGATAACTGCGGCTATGCCGCTAATTTGGAAAAAGCGGAAACAAAATTTACTCCCGAAGTAATCGGAACTCCTGCGGAGATTCAGAAAGTAGCAACTCCCAATGTAAAAACTGTAGACGAAGTAGCCGCGTTTTTAAAGGTTGAGAAAAAACAAATTTTAAAATCGGTATTATTCAAGGCCGATGATGGGTATGTGCTGGCAGTAGTGCGGGGTGACCGGGAAGTTAATGAAGTTAAGGTTAAGAATCAGGTGGATTGTTTGGTTTTAGAGCTTGCTTCCCCCCAGGAAGTGGAAGAGGTATTAGGGGCCGAATACGGCTCGATAGGTCCGGTAGGGGTGAATATTCCGGTAATTGCCGATCTGGAAGTAAAACATGTTTTAAATGCGGTTACCGGAGCAAACGAAACGGGTTATCACTTAACCGGCGTAAATCCCGAAAGGGATTTTTCACCCGCGGTAAAATATGCGGACATCCGTTTGGTTGAAGAAGGAGAGCCCTGTCCCAAATGCGGAAAAGCCCTGGTGTTTGCCCGGGGTATTGAAGTGGGGCAGATCTTTAAACTTAAGGATAAATACAGCAGGAAAATGGGAGCCTTTTATTTAGATGAAAATGGGCAGCAAAAGCCCATAATTATGGGTTGTTACGGTATTGGCGTTACCCGGACTATGGCGGCAGCAGTGGAGCAAAACCATGATGAAGATGGTATTATCTGGCCGGCGGCTATAGCTCCCTTTGAAGTAATCGTGGTGCCGGTTTCCAATAAGGACGAACAGCAAATGAAAATGGCGGAGGAAGTTTATAATTTGTTATTAAACGCTGGCTTCGAGGTTGTGATAGATGACAGGGACGAGCGACCCGGGGTTAAATTTAAAGATGCGGATTTAATTGGCATTCCGCTCCGGATAACCGTTGGTAAACGGACCGTAAGTGAAGGGGTATATGAGGTAAAAATTCGCCGGACCCGGGAAGAAAAGGTTTTCCAAAAAGAAGAGTTAGTGGATGGCTTAAGACAGCTCTTAAAAACATTATAGGGGGAAAGCTCTTTGACCGTTGAGGTGTTGATTCCAGCGTATAACGAGGAAAAAAATATCGGGCGGGTGATTGCAAGTTTAAAAAAACTTTCGCTCATCGATAAAATTATTGTTATCGATGATGGCTCAAGGGACAAAACAGCGGTTATTGCCCGCCAGTTAAAAGCTCATGTTATTTCTCTCCGGGAAAATCGGGGAAAAGGTGCAGCGCTTTTAGAAGGTTTTAAAAGTTCTCGCGGTGATATTATTGTTTTTTTGGACGCCGATTTAGTTAATTTAACTTCAAGACACGTAATTAACCTTTTGCTACCGGTAATAAAGGAAGAAGCAGTTATGACGGTAGGTATTTTTAATCAGGGCCGTTTTGCTACCGATTTTGCCCAGAAAATTACTCCCTTTCTTTCGGGTCAAAGAGCTTTTCAAAGGTGGTTTTTAGAAGAGTTTTTTGCGGAAAATGACGACATCGAACAGCTTCGCTACGGTATTGAGGTAAGTCTTACCTTATATGCCAGGAAGAGGGGTATAAAAGTAATTGAAGTACCGTTATCCCATTTAACCCATGTGATGAAGGAAGAAAAGTTAGGACTAATTCCTGGAATGGTAGCAAGAGCTAAAATGTACCGGGACATAGTTTTTAGCTTTGGCAGTAAAATTAAACTTTAAAAATAGAGGAGCAGTACGATGAGCGAGCTTGAGATTGTTATCCGGTTGATCCTGGCAAGTATTCTGGGGGGCTTAATAGGACTTGAGCGGGAAAGTCTCGGTAAATCCGCAGGCTTTCGCACTCATATTTTGGTTTGCGTAGGTTCGGCTCTAATCATGCTGCTCTCCGAACAAATTTATTTTGACTTTTACGGTAAGGCCAATGCTGACCCGGCCCGTTTAGCTGCTCAGGTGGTAAGTGGGATTGGTTTCCTGGGCGCCGGGACTATATTACGGGAGGGTCTAACAATTCGCGGTCTTACCACCGCTGCGAGCCTCTGGGTGGTTAGCGGCGTTGGTCTGGCGGTGGGCATGGGCTTTTATTTTGGAGCAGTTATTGCTACCGGCATAGTTTACATTGCCTTATTGTACTTAGGTAAGGTGGAAAAATATTTGGAAATTTACCGTAGCGGTGAAACGGTTACTGTTCTGGTAGAGGATACTCCGGGACAACTGGCCAAAGTATCCGAAGCTTTTGGCCGTTACGGACTTAATATTGATAATGTGGAGATTATTAAAAAGAAGAACCAAAAAGTACAAATTGTCATAATGCTTTCGCGACCGGATAAAAACCGGGTTTATAAGGCTATAGAGGAAATAGCCAATCTTCCGGGAGTAATTCAGGTGCAAAAGGAGTAACGCCTTATGGACAAAATTAAGTCTATCCTGGAAAGCTTGGAGCAAAAAGCGTTTTTAGATAAAGTTCAGGTGGACCCCCGAAATCAAAAATGGGAGCTTTATTTTAAAGCTCCCCATTATATTTCTTTAAAAGAGTTTGATGGCTTAAAGGCAGCAATCTTGGAAGAACTTCCGGATTTAAACGTAAGTGTTGATTTAGCGGTGGAGAGTTTTCGCGATACGGACATCGAGCTTCTCTTAGAAGATATTAACTATTTACTGGTACAAAAATTACCGCGTTTGCGGGGGGAACTCAGGGAAGCGGGTTTAACCTTTGATGGTGAAAACATTATTTTTGAAACCGCCAATGAAATAGTGTTTGATACTATTAAACGGAAAAAAGTAGTGGAAACAATTACGAAATTTCTGGCTAAAGTCGCTCCGGATTATAAGTTTATTGCTAAATTTAAAGAAGAAGCAAAGGAAGTACTGGACTGGCAGTTAGAAATGGAAGAAGAATTGGTACAAAAGCTTTGGGAAGAAAAAGTGGCGGAAAGAGATGGGCAGGAAAATAAAGAGGAGGTTCCGGTTAAACTTTCCATAGGAAAGGAAATTAAGGAAACTCCCTGTAAAATTGCCAACCTCACCGAAGAGGAAAAAAATGTGGTGGTCAGTGGAGTTATCTTTGATTTGGAAGTGAAAAAGCTTAAGACGGAAAGGATATTAATTACTTTTAACCTAACGGACCAAACGGATGCCATTTCGGCCAAACTGTTTTTGAAAAAAGGGGAGGAAGAAAAAGCTTCTTTAATCAAAGAGGGCATGTACGTAAAGGTCAGGGGCGAAGTGCAGTTTGACCGTTTTGCCGATGAACTGGTGTTATTTATAAATGATTTGGAGGAAATAGAAAAACCTGCGGGCCGGATGGATATGGCTGAAACCAAGAGAATTGAACTCCATTTACACAGTAAGATGAGCGCAATGGATAGCGTAGTGGATTTAGAAAAGCTTTTCCAAACTTTGAAGAGCTGGGGGCATGAGGCGGTAGCTATTACCGACCACGGTGTCGTTCAGGCTTTTCCTGAAGCAGCGGAACTTTCGNCAAAATACGGGATTAAAGTTATCTACGGACTTGAAGGGTATCTGGTGGATGATGGACTGCCGGTAGTTTTTAACCCCGAGCCTTTATCGTTAAAGGAAACGCCAATAGTAGCTTTTGACTTTGAAACTTCCGGTTTATCTTCGCAAAGAGATGAAATTATTGAAATTGGAGCGGTTAAAATCTTTGACGGAGAGATAAAGGAGACTTTTTCCGTACTGGTTCGCCCGCAAAAACCTATTTCTGCTAAAATTTCCGAACTTACCGGTATTACTAACGACCTTTTAGAAAAGGAAGGGCTGGATTTTGGTGAGGCCATAGAAAAATTCCTGCGTTTTTGCGATGGCAGCATCCTGCTGGCCCATAATGCTGCTTTTGATTACGGGTTTTTACGACAAGCTTTAAAGAGATTGGGACATGATCGAAAATTTTCGGTGGTGGATAATTTGGCTCTGGTCAGGATTCTGTTTCCGGAGTTGAAAAATCACAAGTTAAAAACCATAACCGAACACCTGGACGTTTCCCTTAATAACCACCACCGGGCTCTGGCGGACAGCTATGCTTTAGCGGAAGTCTTTTTAAAGCTACTGCCCAGGCTTTTTGAACGGGGACTTTATAGCTTAGAGGACTTAGCTAAAATAAACTATAACTACATTAACGACCGTTCTAAAACCTATCACGTTTCGATTTTAGTGAAAAATCAGGAAGGACTTTACAACCTTTACCGTTTAATTACCTTATCCCATTTAAAATATTTCCACCGCCACCCCCGCATCCCCAAAAGTGAGCTGATGCGCTACCGGGAAGGCTTACTGATAGGTACTGCCTGCGAGGCAGGGGAGCTTTTTACCGCTTTACTGGAAAACCAGCCGGAGAGCCGTATTTTAGAAATTGCCCGGTTTTACGATTATTTTGAAATAATGCCTAAAGGAAATAATGCCTTTTTATTGAGAAACCAGCGTTTAAAGAGCGAACAGGAATTGGAAGAGCTGAACCGGAAAATCATTGCTTTGGGAGAAAAATTAAATAAACCGGTGGTGGCTACCGGCGATGTTCATTTTTTAGAGCCGGAAGATGAAATTTACCGCCGGATTCTCCAAAAAGGGCAGGGGTATGATGATGCCGAACTGCAGCCGCCCATTTACCTTAAAACTACCGAAGAAATGTTAAAAGAATTTGCTTATTTAGGCCAGGAAAAAGCCTATGAAGTGGTAGTGGACAACCCGCGCAAAATTGCCGAACAAATTGAAGAGATTAAACCAATTCCCGATGAGTTTTACCCGCCGATAATTGAAGGGGCGGACCGGCAGATTTACGAAATGACTTACCAGAGAGCCCATGAGTTATACGGAGATCCGCTTCCGGAAATAGTGGAAAAAAGATTAAAGCGGGAGCTTGATGCTATTATTAATAACGGATTTGCCGTATTGTATTTAATAGCCCATAAGTTGGTAAAAAAATCTTTGGATGATGGTTATCTTGTAGGTTCGCGGGGTTCGGTAGGTTCCTCGCTGGTTGCAACGATGACGATGATTACCGAGGTTAACCCTCTACCCCCCCATTACCTTTGTCCTAATTGTCGCTACAGCGAGTTTATTACCGATGGCAGTTACGGCTGCGGTGCCGATATGCCCGACAAAAATTGTCCGCGCTGTGGTACTCTTCTCAAAAAAGAGGGTCACGATATCCCCTTTGAAACCTTTATGGGTTTTGAAGGGGACAAGGTTCCGGATATTGATTTAAACTTTTCCGGAGAATACCAGCCTCGAGCTCACAAGTATACCGAAGAACTATTTGGCAAGGATTACGTTTTCCGGGCGGGAACTATTGCTACCGTTGCCGATAAGACAGCCTTTGGCTTTGTTAAAAAATATTTTGAGGAGACCGGAAGGCCGGCCCGTCAGGCCTGGATAAACTGGCTAACGAACGGGATTGTCGGAGTCAAGAGAACCACCGGTCAACATCCGGGCGGTCTTATGGTTGTCCCGAAAAATAACGATGTTCACCGGTTTACTCCTCTCCAGTATCCGGCGGATGATAAAAGTGCGGGAGTGGTTACCACTCATTTTGATTATCATTCAATTTCGAGCCGTTTGGTTAAGCTTGACATCCTGGGCCACGACGACCCGACCGTTCTTAAGATGTTGGAAGATTTAACGGGAATTGATCCCCGAACTATCCGGTTAGATGACCGGAAAACTTTAGGTATCTTTTCTTCCACCGAACCCTTAGGGGTGACTCCCGAACAAATCCGCACTACTGTAGGTACCTACGGAATTCCGGAATTTGGAACCCGTTTTGTGCGGCAGATGCTTGAAGATACGCGACCCAAGAGCTTTACCGAACTGGTGCGGATTTCCGGCTTTTCCCATGGAACGGACGTGTGGCTGAATAATGCTCAGGATTTAATTCGAGCCGGAATATGTAAATTATCCGATGCAATTTCTACCCGGGACGACATTATGATTTACCTCCTGCAAAAAGGGGTTCCTCCCAAAAAAGCTTTTAAAATCATGGAAAATGTCCGCAAAGGAAAAGGAATTTCCGAGGAAGAAATAGCGGTAATGAAAGAACATGGAGTTCCCGACTGGTTTATTGGAAGCTGCCAGAAAATAAAATACCTTTTCCCCAAAGCCCATGCGGTAGCTTACGTGATGATGGCTTTTAGAATTGCCTACTTTAAGGTTTACTACCCGGAAGCTTTTTATGCTACGTATTTTACCGTAAGGGCCGATGATTTTGACCTGCCCGTTATCCTGGCTGGTCCAGAAAAAATTTGGAAAACTCTTGATGAGCTGGAACAACGGGGGGGAAGTTTAACGGCAAAGGAAAAAGGTCTTGTTACGGTGTTAGAAGTTGCCCTGGAAATGCTGGCCCGGGGAATAAAAATGCTGCCGGTAGATCTGGAAAAATCCGATGCAACCCGCTTTTTAATAACCCCGGAGGGTATCTTGCCTCCTTTTGTGGCTTTACCCGGAATTGGGGAAGCAGCGGCGATAAATATTGTAAAGGCCCGGGAGGAAGGAATGTTTGTATCCATTGAAGATTTAAAAACCCGGGGAAAAGCCACTAAAGCGGTAATTGAAGTTTTGGATGCCCACGGCTGCTTAAAAGGCTTAGCACCGACTTCCCAGTTAGTACTTTTTGCTTAAAAAAATGGGGCGGAAAGAAATCGTTTCCGCCCCATTTTTTTATATATAGTAATTCAAATTTGACTTAAAGATAAATTAAAAGCTTTCGGAATAACAGAAGTAGGTTAGGTATGTTTTTTGCTATAAGTGGTTTCAAAGATAAAACTATCTTTGAGGTGTTGGTATGAAAAATCCGGTAGAAATAATTGATATTGATTTAGAAAATATTTTAAATAAAGTGATTTGTTCTTTTAATGAGGCAACCGGTTTAAAAGCTTTAGTTGTTGATACAAAAGGTAAACCTTTTTTTAAAAATCAAAACGATGAAGACTGTGATTTTTGTAAAATTATAAAATCAACCGAGAAAGGTAAAAAGAAATGCCAAGATTCGTACCGGAGGGCAGGAAAACAGGCTCTCCAGTATGGGGAGTGTTATATATTTCGTTGTCATGCTGGATTGGTCGGTTTTGCAGCACCTATAATTGTGAAAGGTAGTTTTGTCGGGTCGATAATTTGCGGTCAGGTACTAATTTGGGAACCTGAAGAGTATTTTATTGAAGAAATTCTTGAAATGACCAATGATTTAAACTTAGATTCGCAAAAACTAATTGCTGCAATAAATAAACTTGAGATAAATTGCGGACGAAAGGTGAAAGCGGCAGCTGACTTATTATTTTTAATTATTAATCATTTAATAAAAAGTGAAGCGGTAGTTTTAAAACAAAGAAGGGATAGTGCATTTAAGCAAATCCAGATTTTTAAAGAAATTCAGTTGCGGAAGAAACTTCAGGTAAAAAATGCAGAAGTTAATAAGATTTTTCCGTTTAATTGGTTAAAATATGAGCGGCAATTTTACGAAATTTTTAATTTAAACGACTTTGAGGCAGCAAATCGAGCAATTGATAGACTAATAAATGAAATTTACATGCAATATTTAGATAATATTGAATATATTAAAACTTTGTTAATCGAATTGATAATTTATTTATCAAAGTTCATAGGTGAGGGAAATGAGTATAAGGATGAAATAATTAAAATTAAAAGTAATTTTCTAAAAGCTGTGATGGCGACAAACAATTTAAATACTCTAAAAGAAATTACTTTAGATTATGGAATGAATATAGTGATGTTAAAAGGAAAGATTAAAGGCTATAGTAATATACTAAAGAAAGCGGTTGACTATATTAATAAAAATTATTTCAAAGATATAAATTTAATTGATATTGCTAATAATATTCCAATAAGTCAATTTTACTTAAGTCACTTATTCCGGGAACAATTTAATTGTACGGTAAAAGAATATGTTAACTGGATAAGAATACAAGAGGCGAAAAAACTCCTGCGGGAAACCGATGAGAAATTAGAGTTTATTGCCAAGAAAGTTGGTTTTAAAGACCAGAGCTACTTTTCCAAGGTTTTCAAAAAAATAGAAGGGGTGTCACCACTGAAGTACCGCAACGGGTAAGAGGGAAGGGTAAAGGCTAATGAAGTATATTATTTTTGAGAAAATTAAAAAAATGGTACTGGAAGGTAAAACAAAAGATATAAAATCGTTATTAATAACGGCTGTGGAACAAGGTATTACACCTTTTGAAATTATTCATGAAGTTTTAATACCTTCAATGGAGTTTTTGGGAGAATTGTATTATAATGACGAGCTTTTTATACCTGAATTACTCAGTGCTTCCCGAACAGTGCACGCTTGTTTAAAATTTTTTCAATCTCAATACAAAATTCAGTTTAATAATAATTTTTTAGGTATTAAAGTTATTATAGGAACCGTGGCTGGAGATTTGCATGATATTGGCAAGAATATAATTAGTTATTATTTGGAAGCTAATGGTTTTGAAGTAGTTAACTTGGGCGTAGATGTAACTGCAGAAAAATTTCTTGAGGCAATTAGAAAATATAAGCCCGATGTGTTAGCTATGTCGGCATTGTTGACTACTACAATGACAGAAATGGAAAAAATCATTAGACGAATAGAAAAGGCTGGTATGCGAGATGAAATTAAAATTATTGTAGGTGGTGGACCGGTAACAAGAGAGTATGCTTCTAAAATTGGAGCAGATGGATTTGGACAAGATGGAAAGGAAGCTGTTCAATGGTTAAAGCAAACTTTTGCAATTCAATAAATTTTGAAACGAGGTGATGAAAATAAAAATCATTATTGGAATTTCTGGGGCATCTGGAACAATTTACGGGATTAAAGTATTGGAAACAGCTGTTAATTTGGGTATTGAAACGCATTTAATTGTGACCCGGGGTGCTTTAAATACCTTTAAAACGGAAATTGATTATAATTTTGCCAAACTGCAAAGCTTGGCAACTAATTTTTATTTTGATGAGGACTTTACTTCCTTAACTAAAATCAGAAATACTAAATTTGACGGTATGGTTATTGCGCCATGTAGTATGAAAACGTTAGGTGGGATTGTGACTGGTAATTTAAAAGGATTAATTTATGAAGCAGTCAACAATTTACTCAAAAATAAAAGGAAAATTATTCTTTTAGTAAGGGAAACTCCTTTAAATCAAATTCACATGCAAAACATGGAAAAAGCTGCTGGAATGGGTATTATAGTTATGCCTCCGGTACCGGCTTTTTATATTAAGCCGGAAACTTTGGAGGAAATTCTCAATCAAACTATTGGACGTGTATTTGATCATTTGGGTATTGATTTAAATAATTTTAAACGTTGGGAATAACCGGTTTTAGCCGGTTTTTTCTTTTCAGCGATAGCAAAAAAGTACAAAAAGATGACAACCGTAGCCATTGTAAAAATAGAGCCAGTTAAGTATATTAAAGTTAAGAATTGTCTGAAAATAAAAAACGGGGGGATTTTTACGAAAATGGATACTGCTAAATTTAAGCCTATTTTTAAACCTGATGTTTTAAAGTTATATGAAGTTTTTTATGATGTTTCAAAAGTTAAGGGGATAGTTGAAGATCTTTCTGCGCTGGTCAATGAAAGTTTTATCCACAATATAATTGAAGAAGTTATGCAGGAGTATGACCTGGGTGAGGTTGTTGAGGTATTTGAAATATTTGGAGGCTATGTAAATAGAAGCTTTGGTGTAATTACGTCAAAAAACGGTTCAACAAATAAGTATTTTGTAAGATGGTATAAAAAGGAAATCAAGGAAGAAGAGATATTATTTGAGCACAGTTTAATTAATTACGCTATTAAAAATGGACTCGAAATTGCGGCTAAAGTTTATTCCAACAAAGAGGGAAAGACTTATGTAAAGAAAAGTTTTACTATTGGCGATATTACCGATGAGTTGTATTTTGCTGTTTACGAGTATTTGCCCGGGGAAGATAAGTATACCTGGATTGAAAATAAGTTAAATGATGAGGAATTAAAGTCAGCGGCCGAGATCTTAGCTATTTTTCATAATGCTGCAAAAGATTTTAACCCGCATAAATTCCAGCGCCTTGAACCCCCCATCAATGAGTTAATGAAATTACTTCCGTCCTATTACGAAGAATATAAAAATTCTGACCTTAAAAACAACATTTTCCATGACTATTATGTGAAAAATTATAAAAACATTATCTGGGTAATTCAGGAAAACATCATACCGGACGAAAAACTTGCAGAGATGCCAGTAATTCCTGTTCACTGTGATTACCACCCTGGAAATTTGAAGTTTAGCGATAATAAAGCGGTCGGCATTTTTGATTTTGACTGGTCGAAGAAGGATATCAGAATATTTGATTTAGGACTTGCTCTGGTCTATTTTTGCAGTTCTTGGGATGATGAAAACGATGGAGAATTAAGGTTTGATCAGCTTGAATTATTTTTAAATTCTTACCAAAATAAGTTAATTGAGCTAAAAGGATTAAGTCCGCTAAATTCAACAGAAAAAGAATACTTACCGCAAGTAATTGCTGCTGGAAATATGTACTTAATTTATTGGTGTTTACGTTCCTATTATGGGGATTTATCATTAAACGTTTATGAATATTTAGCTTATTTGAGGCACCAGGTAAAGTGCATGTATTTCATCGAGGAAAATAAAGAAAAATTAAAGACAATTATTAATGATTTAAATTAATGATTTAAAAATAAGTAAACACCAAAAGGGGGATTTTTATGAGTGATTTAAAGGCTCAGGAATTACAGATGTCAAGGGAATTAGCCCATGCTAAGCGGGGACTTGGTTGGGGGGTGTTATCAGGTGCAACATGGGGATTGGATGGAGTTATTTTAGGTATGGCTCTTGCTTTAGCACCTTTTACTAATAGCACCTCGTTGTATCTTGCACCACTTGTAAGTGCAGCTTTACATGATGGCTTTGCGGCAGTTTGGCTCTTAATCTATAACTTTTTAAACGGTAAAGCTAGTGAATATTTACGGACCTTGAGTACTAAACCCGGGCTAATGGTAATTTTGGCAGCATGTTTTGGAGGACCAATTGCGATGTCTGGCTATTTACTGGGGATTAACATGGCGGGGGCATCTTATGCACTGGCTATAACAGCCATGTATCCGGCGGTTGGTGCAATTTTGGCAGTCTTCATTTTAAAGGAACGGATTACTCCGCGGGTATGGTTAGGAATTATCTTATGTATTTTGGGTGCAATAATAGTTGGTTATACTCCGCCGGAAGGAAATTACCCCAACTTCTACCTTGGACTTGCATTTGCGCTACTGGCTACTTTTGGCTGGGGCATGGAAGGAGTGTTATCAACTTTTGGGATGGATATGATTGATCCGGATATTGCTATTGGCATTCGTGAGGGATTTTCCTTCCTTGCTTACTTAATTTTAGTAATTCCGATTATAAAAGGTTTTCCGATGTTTGTTGCAACTTTTTCGGAAAATAGCATTTATTACCTAATTTTGGCCGGTTTTCTTGGTGCGCTTTCATACTTGGCTTGGTATAAAGCTTTAAATATGACCGGAGTTGGTAGAGCAATGGCTTTAAATATTACCTATGCATTGTGGGCAGTATTTTTTGGAGCTATTTTGACGGACCTTAAAATTACGCCAACACTACTTGGAGGTGCAATTATAATTACCATTGGTACGTTGCTGGTAACTGCTAATCCCAAAGAATTACTGAATTTACGGGCAAGATAATTAATTTAAGGAGGGTTTTAGATGAAATTACCTTTAAGATTTAGAATATTGCATTTATTAGGTGTGGAGCAAAAAGCCCTTATTCCTGAGGAAATTATGGAAAAATTAAAGGATGAATATGGAAATGAAAGGCAATTTAGAAAAAATGCTATTATTGGCCATCTTCAATCTATGAAGGCGGTAGGCCTTGTTCAGACCACGGAGGTTTATTTAACCGATGCCGGTGAACTGGTAGAGCGTTTTGAAATAACCGATTATGGAAGGGACAGACTTAAGTATTTACCAGCCCAATGGAAAGTAAGTTAAAAAAAAGGGAGGGGAAAAAATGAATTATTTCTCGTTTTTTACCGAAGAAGAAAAACAAAAAATTCATGAGGCATCATTGGAAATTTTAGAAGAAGTAGGATTGTTAGTTCGTAATCAACATGCCCGGGAAATTTTTAAAAATGGTGGTTGTCTTGTTAATGATGATGGCATTGTTAAAATTCCCAGACATGTTGTAGAGAGCTGTATTAAATCTTTTGTTCCCGAATATGTTTTTTATGCCCAAGACCCGGATAAAGATGTTAAGCTGCCTGCTGATAGGCCGGTTATAGTTACTGGCAGTTCTGCTCCAAATATTATTGATCCGAAAACCGGCGAAGAGCGAAGAGCAACCTCTACGGATATTGCCAATATTGCCTATTTAATAAATGAACTTCCAGGGTATGATGTATTTTCCATTTCCACGTTAGCCGATGATGCTCCCGAAGGACAATTTAGCCTAGCTCGCTTTTACCCTGCGCTGAAAAATTGTAAAAAACCCGTCCGCAGTAATACCCCGAATCTCAAAGACTTAGAAATGGTATTGGAGTTAGGATATATCATAGCAGGAAGCAAAGAAGCTTATTTTGAAAGACCATTTATTAACCACCATTATTGTCCGGTAGTTTCTCCCCTTACCATGGACCAAGAATCGACAGAGGCTGTTATTTATTTAACAAAATTAGGACTACCGGTTTATGGAACTATTGTTCCTAATGCAGGGCTTACTGCTCCCCTAAGCTTATTAGGAACTTTAGTAATGGGTAATGCTGAATTTCTTGCTTTAAGTACATTAATTCAACTTATCCGTCCTGGAGCTCCTTTAATCTATGCTGTTTTATCTACAGTAGCTGATATGAGAACGGGAAATTATGCTCCGGGAGCAATTGAAACGGGGATTTTGCAAATGGGGCATACGGAGATGGCAAGATATTACAATGTACCATCTGGAGGTTATATTGGACTTACCAATTCTCATGTAAATGATGCTCAGTCGGGTTATGAAACTGGGATGAATGTTACTGCTGCTTTACTGGCAGGAGCCGATTTATTCAATATGGGTGGTTTACTGGGAAGTTTAATTGTTTCTACTCACATAAAATAACCGTCCAATGCTCAGATTTCGTGGCCAAATAGAAAAGGAATTTGTTTAGATAATGGCGAATAATTGGAGAAAAAATCTAAAGAAGGAGAAAAAGGAAAAGTCTTCGAGTAAGGTTTACGGAGCTGACACTCCCCTTACCGAAGA
>NZ_ATYG01000026.1:0-36037 GCF_000427565.1 Carboxydothermus ferrireducens DSM 11255 | reverse complement strand
CTGTGCATTGCTTGTCTAATGGCAGCTGCAGCCGAACAGAAACGGCTTATTGATGACCGTATGGTCAAGGTAGTAATTGAAAATGAATTTTCTGTATAAAATTATGCCAATGGCCAGGCAGTATAAAAAACTGCCTGGCCAAATAAAGTGAGCAATATTTGCGGCCACTTAATTTGAGCTAAATGTGGTCAATTAGTGTGAGCGGTAACACCCAAGTTTTCTTACAGTTTTAATAAATACTCTGGTAACATAGTCTGGTCGCAAAGGCAGTCCATCTTCATAGACGCAAATATAACCACTATTATTATAAGTAGGACCAAAAAGATTTTTATGTTCATTAATTTTTTCCTTTGCTTTTAGTAATTCCTTTTTAACTATTTCAGGCATGAAAACAGTTCTTCCATGACCTGATTTAGGCTCTTTTTCATACGGTTTTCCCTTTAACAGAAACAATATTACGACGGACAAAGACTACTCCATTATCCATATCTATTTCTTCCCATTTTAAGCCAAGGGCTTCACCTCGACGTAAACCTAAAAAAGCCGAGAGAAAAATTGGCATATACGCAGGTTCGCCATCAATTGCTTTTAAAATAGATTCCACATCTTTTGGAATTAAAACAAACATTTACTTTTGGTTTTGGCTTTCCTGGTGGTTCAATTTCATCGTGGGGGATTTTGGCAACAAAATTCCATTTGAATGCCATGTTTTAAATTTTAAATTTTGAAACTAGGAAAACTACATTTATCTTTAATTTTATTTTGTTAAATTTATATCTTATCAGATAGAAGGATTTAATTTGTTTGCATCGAATTAGTAATTTAAAACAGATAAATGTCGTCGATGTTTTAGGGTTTTGGCATTCTTGGATTTCGACGACGATTTTAAGGTTTTCACACTCGCTTAAAAATGAAAAATTTCTATTTAAGAAAAAATAAAAATAAAACTTCATATAACATAAATTTAGCAAGATATTTTGCTTCTACCTTCAGAAAGTTTCAATAATTAAGAAGAGTAAAGTGTTAAATATTGCAGAATATTCTTGATTCTAATCGTATATTTATTTTTAATTTTTTAAACTATATGTGGGGTAACCTAAAAAATTTCAGAGAAATAAGGAGGAATGAAAAATGGCAAGTCGTATTGTGCATACCACTAAAATGACTTGGGTATTGGACCCCCGGGAGCCAATGCTAGGCCCTGTAGTAGATGGGGGAACAATTGTTGCCCGAGTTTCACCCGGGTGCTGGGGTCCTATGATTACTCCTGATTATCCTAGTGGTCACGAAGTTACTCATCCTGTTGCAGTTGAAGGTGCTGAAGTAGGAGATGCGGTTTTAATTAAAATAAAGAAAATAAACGTCTTGTCGCTAGCAACGACATCCGGTACTGACAGTTTTAATGATGGCAATTATGTTGGTGATCCTTTTGTTGCCAAAAGATGTCCGGGATGTGGAGCAATTAATCCCAAAACATATGTAGATGGGATTGGCGAAGACGCCATAAAATGTGCAAACTGCCACACTCCTGTTAAGCCTTTTCATTTAGATAACGGTTATACAATGCTTTTTAATGAAGAAAGGACCATAGGTATTACTGTTCCTCCAGAGTTGGCTAAGGAAATAGCAAAACAAGCAAGTCATTTTAGCGCAATTCCCCCTGAATCACATCAGTATTCCTCAAACCTTATTGCCAAAGGTGACCTAGCTGGAGTGTTGACTCGTGTTCGTCCGATGGTTGGGAATATTGGCTCATGTCCAGCTGTTCCTATGCCATCTTCACACAATGCTGGAGATTTTGGTAGTTTCCTTTTAGGTGCTCCTCATGATTATGCGCTTACTGAGGAACAACTTCTTTTAAGAACAGACGGCCATATGGATATAAACGAAGTTCGTGAAGGAACAATGATAATTGTACCGGTAAAAGTTCCGGGAGCTGGGATATATGTCGGCGATGTCCATGCCATGATGGGGGATGGTGAGGTAGCTGGTCATACTACCGATGTTGCAGCTGAAGTAATTATTGAAGTCAAAGTAATAAAAGGTTTAAAAATTGATGGTCCTATCATTTTACCAAGACCTGAAGACTTACCATATTTAGCCCGTCCATATACTGAAGAAGAGAAGAATAAAGCACGTCATTTAGCAGAGATTTACGGATTTAATGTGGAAACAGAAATGTACCCACTTCAGGTTGTAGGCTCGGGTGTAGATTTAAATAAAGCAACAATAAACGGACTTGAAAGAATGGCTAACTTAACAGGCCTTTCAATCTCTGAAGTAAAAAACAGAGCAACTATTACCGGTGACATTCAAATAGGCAGGTTACCAGGAGTTGTACAGGTCACAATGTTAACTCCAAGCAGCATTTTAAAGAAATTGAATTTACTGGAGATATATGAGGAGCAATATAAGTAAAGGAAATACACTAAATTTGTAAAGTAAATCAGGCGGGGTAACCCGCCTGATATGTGTCTTTCTTGGCTTGTATTATCGATAAGAATATGGCCATGAACTATACTTAAAATACAGGGGCAAGAAATACTCTTTAGTGTTTTTTATAGTTCTTTACTTTTTAAATAATTTAAAAGGAAGTTAGATATTAAATTTCTATTTCGAGTCCACGGCACTCTGACTTTAATTAAAATTGTAAATCTGCTAGCTGCTCAGCTTAGTAACAATAATCTGTTGGAAGATAAATAAGTTTTTTTGCTTCATCCTAGGTTAAATCTGTTTCTTTTTTATTTAGTTAAATCTAACTCACACCTTTTTATTGTTCGGAATTTATTTTTTGCCTGGACATGGTCAGCCCTGGATAATGTATGTATTACCGGAGTTGACGCGAAATAGCTTGATGTTATATGGAGGGTAGTATTAGGTGAAATAAGTAAAGTAGGATACTTTTTTTAAAAATAATTTTGGGAAAAGAGGAGGAAAATTTTTAAGTTACTGGTAATAAAGTGCAATAATGTATAACAATGCCGCTGTAAGTACATTAAATGTTGATGCCTCGAATAGGTTAAAATTTTTTTCGCGATAAAATTCCTACTAAATCTTGACACAAACTAACCAATTTCATCTTTTTACAATTAGTTATTGGCTTTTGATGTCTTAATTCTACCTAAAGGGCGGGAGTGGCACAATCCTTTTTTGAAAGGATGGAAATAACAGTGAATATTGTGCTCATTGCTCCTTATAAAAATCTGCTTGAAATAGCTATGGAGGTCAAAAAGGATTTTGATTTTGCTTTTAATTTGGAGCTTGGAGATCTAAGTGAAGGCGTGAAAATAGCACAGGAGTGGGAAAAGAAAGGAGCCGACATCATTATTAGCCGTGGTGGTACTTACCAACTTATAAGAGAAGCAGTATCGATACCTGTAATTGAAATAAAAGTTAGCCCCTTCGATATTCTCAGGCAGTTTAAAGGACTGATTGGTTATAGCGAACCTATTGGAGTTGCTGGTTATATGAATGTAATTTACGGTTCTGAGGTTATCGGGGAAGTATTGAATTTAAACCTTATTAAAATAGAAATCAAAAAGGAAACAGAAGCTCTATTTCAAATTGCTGAAGCCAAGGAAAAAGGCGCAAAGATAATCATCGGTGACACCATTGGTGCTTGTTGCGCTGCACAACTAGGGCTTAAAAGTCGGCTAATTATTTCTGGTAAAGAAGCGGTTGCAAATGCGCTTAGTGAAGCATTCAGGCTAGCGGAAGCCATTAAATCAGAAAAAGAAAAAACCGAACAG
The DNA here is from genome assembly GCF_000427565.1 of Carboxydothermus ferrireducens DSM 11255. Taxonomy (NCBI): domain Bacteria; kingdom Bacillati; phylum Bacillota; class Clostridia; order Thermoanaerobacterales; family Thermoanaerobacteraceae; genus Carboxydothermus; species Carboxydothermus ferrireducens. Next base: position 32,288 of record NZ_ATYG01000026.1, on the reverse strand, counting down.
ATTAAAACAATTGTTGACTTTGTACATGACGGGATTATTGCCGTGGATAAAGATGGGAGGATATCTATATATAATAAAATGGCGGAAAAAATATTCAAAAAACTACCTTCCGAAGTTATAGGAAAAAAAGTAGAAACAGTAATACCTAATACCCGATTATACGAGGTAATAAAGACAGGAAAGCCTGAAATCGGAAAAATACAGGAAATTTCGGGAACTATAATTGCCACAAACCGAGTTCCGATTGTGGTAGGTAATGAGGTTGTAGGAGCAGTTGCAACATTTCAGGATGTGGCTGAAATTCAAAATATGGAACAAAAAATAAGAAGACGGCTGGCAGATAAAGGATTGATTGCGTCTTTTAAGTTTGATGACATTATTTTTATAAGTGATAAAATGAAAGATGTTGTTAATCAAGCAAAAAAATATGCTCTTTTAGATTCTACAGTCCTTATTTTGGGCGAAACGGGTACGGGCAAGGAACTTTTTGCCCAAAGTATTCACAATGCAAGTGAAAGAAAAAATGGTCCATTTGTAGCAATAAATTGTGCTGCTTTGCCAGAAAATTTATTAGAGAGCGAATTGTTCGGATATGCTGAAGGAGCTTTTACTGGCGCAAGAAAAGGAGGAAAGGCAGGGCTATTCGAGCTTGCTCATAAAGGTACCATATTTTTAGACGAAATCGGTGAAATGCCTATGGGGCTCCAGTCAAAACTGCTAAGAGTAATCCAAGAAAAAAAGGTGATGAGAATAGGAGATGATAGGTTAATCCCGGTTGATGTGAGAATAATATGTGCCACAAATCGAAATCTTATTGAAATGATTAATGAAGGTAAGTTTAAACGAGACTTATTTTACCGGATTAGCGTTCTTCAAATCCATATACCGCCTCTCAGGGAAAGAAAAGAGGACATTGAAGTACTTGTACCATACTTTATAAAAAAATATTCACTTATTTGCAAAAAGCATATTCAAGGAATCACTTCCAGGGGGATGGAGTTTTTAAAGAAATGGGATTATCCAGGAAATGTAAGGGAATTGGAGAGCATTATCGAAAGAGCCTGCGCAATTTGCGAAGGTAATATTATCGATGTAAGAGATATTAAACTATACAATGATCAAGATAGTATGAAAAATAAAGTGTCAAGTCAATCCTTCCTTGAAATAAAACCACTAGACGAAATTGAAAAAGAATATATTAAAAAGGTTATAAAATTTACAGATGGAAATTTATCAGAAGCAGCGAAAAAGCTTGGAATAAGTAGAACAACTTTATGGAGAAAACTAAAGAATTTCAATTAAATTCGTTACCGAAAACCATTGTTGCATTTTGCAACAATGGTTTTATTTTTTAACGAATAAGTGTTTCAAATTTTAACATTTGTATTAAAGTATTTAGCAATTAACAGATAAAACGTTGGCATGACCTTTGCTTGAGGTATTAAATGGAGGTGGTTATATGAAAAAACTTGCAGTTGTGGCTCATCCTGAAGATAACGTGGCCACAGCAGTACAAAACTTAAGTAAAAACGAGGAGGTGCTAGTGGATGTAAACGGTAAAGAATTGAGGATAAAATTAATTGATAATATTCCCTTTGGGCACAAATTTGCTCTCAAAGAAATTGAGATGGGAGCAAATGTGGTTAAGTACGGTGAGGTTATAGGGAGAGCTACAAAGTCCATCAAAGTTGGCGAACATGTTCATGTCCACAACATTGAGAGTTTGCGCGGTAGGGGTGACTGGGAGGGGGATGTAAAATGAAAATCAAAGGTTTTGTAAGGCCAGACGGTAAAGTTGGTATCCGTAATCACGTGTTAATAATTCCATCATCGGTTTGTGCTAGCGAAGTAGCTATGCGGATAGCTTCTCATGTAAATGGAGCAGTAGCTCTCGCCAACCAGCACGGCTGCTGCCAGATTGGGGCTGATCTGGAACTTGTTACAAAGACGCTTATAGGACTCGGTAAGAATCCAAATGTAGCAGCTGTTCTTGTTGTAGGTTTAGGCTGTGAAGGGGTTCCCACTGAGAAGGTTGCTCACGAAATATCAAAAACTGGAAAAAAAGTTGAATATATAATTATACAAGATTGTGGGGGAACTTTAAAAGCTGAGGAGATTGGTACAAGACTGGCAAGGCAAATGGCCCAGGAAGTTTCTTTGCTTAAAAGAGAAGAAGTAGATATCACAAATTTAATATTGGCGGTTGAATGTGGAGGATCTGATACAACCTCTGGGCTCGCATCAAATCCGGTAGCAGGTTATGTTTCAGATAAGCTAATCGAGCTTGGTGGCACCTCAATGTTTTCGGAAACTACAGAAATAATTGGTGCCGAACACTTACTTGCTAAACGCGCAGTTTCCAAGGAAGTAGCTCAAAAGCTTCTAGAAATAGTTAGAAGGTGTGAGGAAAAAGCCAAAACAATGGGAGTTGACATGCGTGGAGGACAGCCAACCCCTGGAAATATCGAAGGTGGTATAAGTACCATAGAAGAAAAATCCCTTGGATGTATATATAAGGGAGGTACTAAACCAGTACAGGGAGTCTTGGAATACGCAGAGGCACCAACAGGTAAAGGGCTTTATATTATGGATACCCCAGGACAGGATATTGAATCGATAACAGGGATGACAGCAGGTGGAGCGCAACTAGTAATCTTTACAACAGGTAGAGGAACACCAACTGGCTCACCCATAGCTCCAGTAATAAAAATTACTGCTAACCCTGATACATTTAAAAAGATGGAAGACAATATCGATTTTAATGCAAGCACGATAATTTTAGGAGATGAAACTATTCGGGAAGCAGGCGAACGGTTATTTAGTGAAATGTTAGAAGTTTGCAATGGCAAGCTTACCAAAGCCGAGGCTCTGAAACATAGAGAATTTGGAATATATAAACTTATTTCAACCTTTTAAAGATTCAATTTATATGCATAAAAGTTTATAGCAGTCCCCCCTTTTTTTAGAGGGGGACTATCACCTTAAAACATTGCAACTGCTATACTAAATGCTTTGCAGAATTTCTCGATATCTTCTGAATTAGAAATAAGCTTAAATTTCGTAAATTTTTAATTTTGGTCTAATTATAATTTATGTAAATTTTTTAGAATAATCTAATTTATTTAAACTAAAATTTTGCAAGGAGGGAGCCAAATGAAAATTAAAGCAACTTTAGAACGTGTACCTGGTGGTATGATGGTCATTCCCCTTTTTTTGGGTACATTAATTAATACACTTTTTCCAAATGCAGCAAACACATTTGGATCCTTTACAGGAGCTTTACTAACCGGCGCTTTACCAATTTTAGCAGTATTTTTTGTATGCATGGGAGCAACCATAGATTTTAAAGCGACACCTTACATTTTAAAAAAAGGTGGAGCTTTATGGATTACAAAAATATTAATTGGAGTTATCGTAGGAGTTATAGGTGCCAAATTTCTTGGAGAAGGAATGATAAAAAGTGGTCCGTTTGTCGGACTTTCGGTTTTAGCTCTTGTAGCATCGATGAATGATACAAATGGTGGCTTATATATGGCCTTAATGGGACAATTTGGCAAAAAAGAAGACGTAGCAGCTTATTCTGTTATGAGCTTAGAATCTGGGCCGTTTTTTACAATGGTGACATTAGGAGTGGCAGGACTTTCAGCATTTCCATGGCAAATGCTTGTTGGAGCAATACTTCCTCTTATAATTGGTATGATTTTGGGTAATTTAGATAAAGAACTGAGGGAATTTTTAGGTAGAGCAGTACCAGTATTAATACCGTTTTTTGCTTTTGGGCTTGGAGCCAAAATGAATTTGCTTGATGTATGGAAGGCTGGACTTGTAGGTATCTTGGTGGGCGTTGCTGTAGTAGTTATTACAGGAACGGCGTTATTTATTGCTGATCGGTTAACAGGTGGTAACGGAATAGCCGGGTTAGCGGCTGCATCCACTGCAGGAAATGCTGCAGCAGTCCCAGCTGTAGTTGCATCAGCAAACCATGCCTATGCTCCAGTTGCACCAGCGGCTACAGCAATAGTAGCTTCGTCAGTTATTGTTACTGCATTTTTGGTTCCAATTATAACCGCTTGGTGGGCAAAACGTATCGGTGTTGTAAATAACAATGCCGCATAAAATTTTGAATAAAAGCATTATATCTGAATCTTACATTAGGATAAATGTTATAGGGGTCAAGGGTAAGCAAGTTTCAAAATGTGTGGTTCCTTGACCCCTAAAATTCTAAAATGTTATATGTACTGCAATTTTTACTTTTCTCTAAAAAATGAAAAAATATAAAAACTGATAAAGAAAACTAGAGAAAAAAGGAAGTGGTATAATGTGAAACAAATTGCTATTATTGCCGATGATTTAACTGGGGCCTCAGATACCGGTGTTCAATTTACCCAAAAAGGACTAGAAACCTTGGTTATCTTTGATGCAAAAAACTTTTTTGAAGATGCTAAAAATGTGAATGTAGTTGTTATTGATACTGACAGCCGTTCTCTTACTTCTTCTGCTGCTTATCAAAAAATAAAAGAAGTTTCTCAAGTATTAAAACCTAAAGGATACAAGCTAATTTATAAAAAAATAGATTCTACACTTCGTGGAAATATTGGTGCAGAAATAGATGCCATAATGGATGTTATTACTTTTGATTTTGCAGCTATAGTGCCGGCTTATCCTAAAATGGGCCGAACCACAATTGAAGGGCAACATTTTTTACATGGAGTTCCGATTGATAAAACTGAAATCGCAAATGATCCTATATGCCCTGTCAAAGATTCCAATATAGTATCTTTATTATCGAGTCAATCAAAAAGAAATATTGGCTTAGTTAACCTGCAAACAATACGATCAGGGATTGAAAATATAAAAGCCAAAGTTGATAATTTATTAAAAAAAGATGTCCAGCTAATAGTATTCGATTCTAAAACAAGTCAAGACTTAAAAATCGTAACCGAATATCTTTCTTCAAGCAACTATCAAATTCTTTGGGTTGGTTCAGCTGGGCTAGCAGAGTCTTTACTAGATGCACTTGAGTTTACCTTTAATGACATATCGCAATTTAAATTACTTTCAACAGAAAATCCGGTATTGCTTGTTATTGGAAGCATTTCAAAAATAACTCAGCAACAGCTTTCAATTATACTTAAACAACCTAACGTAACTTCGGTAAAACTGGACCCATTAAATGTTTTAAAAGATGAACAATATAATAATGAAATTTCTCGTTGCCTCGTTGAAATAAAATTAGCATTAAAAAAAGGATTTGATGTGGCTTTTCATGTCAATTCGTCACCTGAAATTGTGCAAAAGACACAAGAAATAGGAAAACTTCTTAATATTCCGCAAAACCAAATATCGAATAGAATTGCAGATGCTCTTGGCATCATTTCAAGCCAAGTTATTAAGGAAATTCCTTTGCAAGGACTTATTTTAACAGGAGGAGATACAGCAAAATCAGTATGCAAACACCTTGGAGTTAGAGGTTTGAAGTTGATTAAAGAACTAGAACCAGGGGTCCCAATAAGCCAACTTATTGGCTTTGGTAATTTGTTGGCAATTACGAAAGCCGGTGCTTTTGGAACAGAAAGAACTCTTATTAATGCAGTACACTTTTTGAAAGGAGATAGGTGATATGTCAAGACCGGTAATCGGAATTACTATGGGAGATGCAGCAGGAGTAGGGCCAGAGATAATAATGAAGGCGCTACGCGATCCTGAAATTTATGCAATCTGTAAACCATTGGTTATAGGCGATGCAAAGATACTGCAACGGGCTGAAACTTTTATCCATACTGGACTTCATATTAAACCGATTCAGAATATCGATGAAGCAGAATTTAAATTTGGGATAGTTGAGTGTTTGGATCTTAATTTACTTCCTCCTGATATTCCCTTTGGACAAGTTTCAGCAAAAGCTGGAGATGCAGCTTTTCGCTATTTAGAAAAAGCTATTGAACTAGCAAAAGAAGGTAAGATTGATGCTATTTGTACAGCACCCCTAAATAAAGAAGCACTGCATAAAGCAGGTCATATGTATCCTGGCCATACTGAGATATTGGCAGAGCTAACAAACACAAAAGATTTTGCAATGATCCTATCTGCACCCAAATTAAAAGTCATACACGTAACAACACATGTGGGATTAAAAGATGCTATAGATATGATTAACCCGAATCGTGTATACAAAGTTATAAAACTTGCTCATGATATCTTAAAAAAAGCTGGTTATTCGAATCCCAGAATTGCGGTTTGTGGAATAAACCCGCATGCTGGCGAAAATGGATTATTTGGCTACAGAGAAGAAGAAGAAAAAATTATCCCAGCGATTAAAAAAGCTCAACAAGAAGGAATAAATGCGATTGGTCCTTTGCCAGCAGATACGGTATTTTACAGAGCTATCAGAGGCGATTTTGATATTGCTGTTGCTATGTACCATGATCAAGGCCATGCCCCTGTCAAAGTATTGGGGTTAGAAGTTGGGGTGAATATTACTGCAGGCCTTCCTTTTGTCAGGACAAGTGTTGACCATGGCACCGCCTTTGACATTGCTGGAAAAGGAATTGCAAATGAATTAAGTATGAAAGAAGCAATCCGCCAAGCTGTTGAATTGACTTCCAAAAAAATTTAGATAAAAATTAATATCAATTTACCAATCTCCATCGAAAAGGACATTTCGCTAAAACAATGATATTGGCTCTTCGCTAAGTAGTATGGGTAAATGTCTCTAATGATTGTATTAGCATTAGGACTAAAAATCTATTGGATTGTCACAAAAAGTGAAATTTAACTTGAAATGATTAACAAAAGTTGTTAAAATTAAAAAAAACTAAATATGGTTTAGGGGAGCTGAGGGGGTAAGCTCGGCTGAGAGTAGGCACCGAAAACCCTGTGCCTTGACCCTTGGAACCTGCTCCGGGTAATGCCGGCGAAGGGAAAAAGACGACGTTAAAGCCTTTAATGCTAATTACAACCGGCATTAAAGGCTTTTTTATTTAAAGTATTTAAATGGCATCATAAGAAAACCGCCGGCGAAATGGCGGTTTTTTATTTGGTGTTGAAGAAAGGGGGGAGTTCATGCTTAAGGTCAATGACAAAGAGCTGAAATTTACGGGAAGTATTAAAGAATTACTTGATTACTTAAAACTCAACCAATCTTCATGTGCTGTTTTGGTAAATGGTGAAATTATCAAGAGGGAAAGCTGGGAAGAGTACCTGCTCAAAAATGATGATTATGTGGAGATTGTTAGTTTTGTGGGTGGGGGTTAATAGTTAAAAATTTACCAGGGAAGGTGATTACATGTTTACTATTGGCGGTAGAACGTTAAAATCAAGGCTTTTTGTTGGCACAGGTAAGTTACCGGATTATGCTTTAATTTCCAGGATGTATTATGAAGCAAAGGTTGAGGTTTTTACTGTGGCTGTTCGCAGAATTGGTCTCAATACAAAACATGAAAAAAGTGTTTTAGAGTTTATTCCCAAAGAGGCAGTAATTATGGTAAACACTTCGGGGGCAACAAACTATAAGGAAGCTATCAAAATTGCTCAAATTGGCAGAGAGTTGACTTCTTCTGACTGGGTTAAGGTTGAAATTGAAAAAGATACGAAATACTTATTTCCAGATAACTATGAGACCCTCAAGGCGTGTGAGATTCTGGTGAAAGAAGGATTTAAAGTTTTTCCTTACATTTACCCTGATTTAAACATCGCTAAAGAGCTTGAACAGATTGGTGTTACGGCGGTAATGCCCCTTGCAGCACCTATCGGAACAAACAAAGGGATTGGTTGTGAAGTTTTATTAAAGCCAATAATTGCTGAAGTTGAGATACCTGTAATAATCGATGCTGGAATTGGCCGACCGTCTCATGCTGCACAAGCAATGGAACTTGGGGCTGATGCAGTTTTAATCAATACTGCCATTGCTACGGCAAAAGATCCTTTGGTAATGACCCTGGCTTTTTCCAAAGCAGTTGAAGCGGGAAGGCTTGCTTATGAGATTGGACTATTAAAAGAGTACGAATATGCTCAGGCATCGTCTCCTCTTGAAGATTTTATAAAGGGATAAAGAGTTTGATTTAAAAAGGTTAGAAGGTGTTAGCTGTGCTTGATTATTTACAAAAATGTTTTGAACTTTATTTTAGGTATGAGCAATATGTTCCTTCCTTTTCTGAAGCTTTGGATATTTTAGCAAAAGACTATTTGGATAAAATTGACTTAGTCAAGCTTTTAAATGTTGAGGATGAAGAAATAATAAAACTTATGGCAAAAAAAGCCAAAAGAATTACGGAACTTAATTTTGGAAAAGTTATTTTATTGTATGCTCCATTGTATATAGCTAACTTTTGTGAAAATGGGTGTGTTTACTGTGGTTTTTCCAAACTAAGAAAATACCCACGGGAAAAACTTAGTTTAGAGCAAATGGAAGAAGAAATGCAGCAGATAAAAAGTGAGGGAATTGACTCTATTTTACTTTTAACCGGTGAGGACAGGAAAAATTCGCCTTTTGCCTATATAAAAAATGCCTGTAAGCTTGCCACTAAATATTTTTCAGAGGTTTCAATCGAAGTTTATCCCCTTTCCAAAGAAGAGTACGAAGAATTAGCAAGAATTGGGGTTATAGGTATTACCATTTATCAAGAAACGTATATAAAGAAAGATTATGAAAAGCTGCATCTTTTTGGTCCAAAAAAAGATTATGAATTTAGGCTTTATACTCCGGAAAGAGCATTAAAAGCGGGGTTTAAAGCGGCAAGTATAGGACCGCTTTTAGGATTATCTTTGCCCAAACTGGATGTGTATTCGGCAATTTTACATGCTGACTATTTAATGAAAAAGTATCCTCAAGCGGAGATTGCGATTTCTTTTCCAAGATTAAGGGCTGCCAATACGGCATTTAAGGCCAAACATGTGGTATCCGATAAAGAGTTTATTAAGTTTTTGCTTGTGGCCAGACTCTATTTGCCCCGGATTGGTATTAATCTTTCGACGCGGGAGAGGCCAAGCTTACGAGATGCTCTTCTGGACATTTGCATTACAAAGATGTCAGCCGGTTCCAAAACAACTGTCGGAGGGTATTTTAGCAAAAAGGAGGATTCCCAAGGGCAGTTTGAAGTTGAAGATCGAAGAATGGTAGCTGAGATAATTGAGGTTATAAGAAAAAAAGGGTTGAGGCCAGAGTTTACAAATTGGATAAGAGGTGTAAGGCCTTATGAACTCCTTTAATTTAATGCTGAAAAATTATTTTGATGATGATTTATTGCAGAAGCTAAATAGAGTAAAAATACTAATTATTGGCTGTGGAGGGCTTGGGTCACACATTGCTTGGATGCTGGTTCGTTGCGGGGTTCAGAATTTGAAGATTGTTGATTTTGATCGGGTTGAGCTTACAAATTTAAATAGGCAAGGTTATTTTTTGGCGCATGTGGGTCTACCTAAGGTATTAGCCTTAAAAGATATTCTTACCCAAATTAATCCAGGAGCAAATATTGCCATAGCAGTTGAAAAAATTGATAGTAAAAATGTTGAAAAAATAATTATGTCCTATGATGTTATTGTGGAGGCTGTAGATGATGAAACAACAAAAGCTTTAATTTTCGAAGCAGCTATGAAACTAAACAAAAAGGTTGTTGGTGCTTCCGGAGTAGCTGGCTTTGGCGATTGTGAGCGTATACAAATCAAAAGAGGTAGGAACTTTGTTATTGTTGGTGATTTTGCAACTTCTGTCAAAGATAAAAAACCTTATGCTCCTAAAGTAACGGCCGTTGCTGCAATTCAGGCCGATGAGGTGTTAAGGATGGTGGTGGAGGATGAGTAAGCTGGAAAAGTTAAGACTTTTTGAAGACTATAATATCTACTGCATAACTGCCGAGAAGTTTTCCCGTGGTAGAGAAAATCTTAAAGTTGTTTCTGAGATGCTAAAAGCTGGAGTAAAGATAATTCAGTATCGAGAGAAATATAAGTCACTGAAGGAAAAATACTATGAATGCCTCAAAATAAGAGAACTGACAAGACAATATGGGGCCATTTTGATTGTAAATGACCATGTGGATTTGTGTCAAATGGTTGACGCGGATGGGGTTCATCTTGGCCAAGACGATTATCCGGTTAAAGAGGCTCGGAGGATTTTAGGGGATGAATATATAATTGGAGTTTCTACTCATTCTCCCGAACAGCTGAAAAAAGCAGCAAAGGAAGGAGCTGATTATGCAGGTGTTGGACCGCTTTTTGCCACGAATACTAAAGATAATGCAATACCCCCGGTTGGACTAGAATATCTAAAATGGGCTGTTGCAAACTCAAGTATACCCTTTGTTGCTATAGGTGGGATAAAAGAATATAACATTCAGGAGGTTCTCGACTTGGGAGCCAAGTGTATAGCGCTTGTTACAGAGATTGTTGGGGCTGAGGATATTAAAGATAAAATTGATAGACTAAATAAGATTTTAGAAAGATATAGGGTTAGTAACAAAGCCTTCGATTAAAGAGACGGGTATTAGTCCTAACGTTAATTGAAAAATACCGATATCTCTCCTTCTAATAACTTTCATAAGATAAACTAATTGGACAAGAAAATTTTTCTATGCTACATTACTTTTAAAGAAAATCTTGAAAATCAATCAAACTGGTTTAGGAGGATTCGCTGTAAAAAAAATCATAACTTTAATTTATGAAAGTTGAGGTGTTAAACCGATGAATAGGCTTAAGCTTGTGTTTCATATTAACGAACCTGATAAATGGCAGAGGGTAATAATGAATATCAATAATTTTTTAAACGATGTGGGCCAAGGAAATGCTGACATCGAAGTAGTAGCTAATGGAGAAGCAGTTTCAGCCTTCAAAAGCAATGGTCAAACAAATAAAATGCTAGTAGAACAAATGCAGAAGTTAGCTGAAATAGGGGTAAACTTTGTTGCTTGCCAGAACGCTCTTAAGGCTCAATCGATTGCTAAAGAGAGTTTGCCCGAATTTGTAACAGTTGTACCGGCCGGCATAACAGAAATTGCCAGGAAGCAAACAGAAGGATTTGCGTACATTAAGCCATAATTAGTTTAGCTAAATAAGAGAGGAGTATGCAGCATGGTGGAAATGGTAGATTCTCATACCCATGTTTCATTACTTCCGTACGAGGGTCTCGAAAACATGGCCCTGACCGGAGTAAAAAAATTATTGGCTGTTCCTTATTTTTTGGAGCTCAGCATGCGGAGACACTTTTTGATCATTTTCACCAGATGTTAACTCTTTCGCGGACAAATGCTGAGAAAAACGGCATCAAGCTTTTTGTTGCTGTTGGTATTCACCCGATGGGAATTCCGAAAGATTGGCCCAGAGTAATTGAAGCATTACCCCACTGGTTGAGAAGGGACGGGGTTATCGGTTTAGGAGAAATCGGCCTGCATGAGGGTAGCCGGTTGGAACAGGATGTCCTCCGCGAGCAGTTAATTATCGCTAAGGAATTCCAGTTGCCAGTGATCATTCATACTCCGCCACAGAAGAGGATGGAAATAACCAATGAAACGCTTGAAATTGCTGCTTCCGTCGGTATAAAACCAGAAAAAGTGATTATTGATCACGCTAATTTAGATATTCTTGATTTAATCGAGGGATTTGGGGCTGTTCCCGGACTTACCATCCGGTCCGATGGAATTACTCCGCAGGTACTCCTCCACAATTTAGAACGATTCCAACGGGGTGTTCTTAACAGTGATTATAGTAACCTCAAGCCCAACGATCCCTTGAGTGTTCCAAAAGCTGTCCAGTACCTGAAACTAAACAAGGTATCGCCCGAAGTTATTGCCCGAATTGCAAGATATAATGCTGAAAAATTGTTTGGCATTTAATTTTACAAATGGAAATATCCTGTGTTGTAAGTTACTTTTCTTAAAGAAGTGCAAGTATAAACCCTGCTGTTACGGCAGGGTATTTATTTTAGTTAGTTTTGTCCCATTATTTAATAACAAAAATCCATTACATTTACATTTAATAAATTATTAAAATAAAATTAAATCAAGTAGATCAAGAAAAAAATGGAGGAGGTTCCTTTAATGAAAATAGTTGTTGCCCCCGATTCTTTTAAAGGAAGCCTGAGTTCATTAAAAGTTGCCTTAGCTATTGAGAGAGGTATTAAAAGAGCTGCATCCGAAATAGATGCAGAAATTGAAATAATAAAAATTCCTATGGCCGACGGTGGAGAGGGCACAGTAGAGGCCATAATGTGTGCTCTGGGTGGAAGACTTGTAAAGACCCGGGTTCTTGATCCTTTAGGAAGGGAAATAGATTCTTTTTTCGGTGTACTACCAGATGGTACCGCAGTAATTGAAATGGCTGCGGCTTCCGGGCTTAATCTTTTGAAAACTGAGGAAAAGAATCCTATGATAACTACCACTTACGGCACGGGTCAACTTATAAGGGCGGCACTTGATGAGGGATGCAGAAAATTAATTATAGGAATAGGCGGCAGTGCTACCAATGATGGTGGTGTGGGGATGGCCCAAGCTTTGGGTGTAAAATTTCTTGATAGCAACGATCGTGAGATTGGTTTTGGAGGTGGAGAACTTTATAAAATAGAGCGGATAGATTACTCAGGCCTTGATGCAAGAATCAAAGATACCGATATTGTAGTCGCCTGTGATGTGAAGAATGTGCTATGTGGTCCAACAGGTGCTTCGGCAGTTTATGGACCTCAAAAAGGTGCAACCCTTGAAATGGTAAAAGTTCTGGATGAAAATTTAAGGCATCTAGCTACAATGATAAAAAGATACCTGGGAAAAGATGTGGCTGAGGTCCCGGGTTCAGGAGCTGCAGGTGGGCTGGGAGCTGCTTTGCTGGCATTCTTAGATGCAAAACTCCGGCCGGGAATTGAAATAGTTATGGAACTTGCTCAGTTTCCTGAGGTAGTAAAAACTGCGGAATTAATTATTACTGGAGAAGGAGCAACGGATTACCAGACTATGTTCGGAAAGGTCCCTTTGGGAGTTGCCCGGGTGGCAAGAAAATTTGGCAAGCCAGTAGTATGTATTTCCGGTTCCCTTAATACAGGTTACGAAAAATTATATGCCGAGGGTATAACAGCTTTATTCAGCATAGTTAACCGCCCAATGACTTTAGATGAAGCTATGGAAAGAGCGGAAGAACTGCTTGAAAAAATTTCTGAAAATGTCTTCAGACTATATTATTTAATGCGGGAAGGGGATAAATAAATGACACCTGAACAACTCTTAGAATAGCAAAAGGTTCCATGACGAAAAATAAATAACGGTAATCAAGATCCGCAATTTCTGGCCATCAAAACGACCAAAGACCCGCAATATACAAGAAAAGGAAATGATTTAACTCCTTCCTTGCAACTAAAAGATATAAATATAAAAAATTTTGTAGACTGTGAAGGAATTTTTAAATTTATGTCGAAAATTAATAATAAGAACAGTGTTTGGTATTATAGAACAACTAAAATATTAAAAATTTTATTTTTATTTTCTTAAATCAAAACAATGTTTGATAATATAAGACATTAATACAAGAGGAGGGAAAATATGAATTAAAAGGAAGGATAATGTTTGAAAATGTTGGAAGTTTTTTATGATGTTTTGTTTTTATGATTTGCTAATGGGGGTGAGGAAAAGAGAAAAAAGAAAGAAAAAAAGAAGAAAAAAAGAAAAAAAGAAGAAAAAAAAGAAAAAATGAACTAGATATGGAATTTTTGTAAGGAAAAAGTAGATTAATACGAAGGAGGGTAAAGATGAGTATTTCTAATAACTTAATGGAGAAAGGTTATAATATTGGCGAAAGTTTTCAAGAACTCGTTAAAAATCTTTCTTTTCCCGGATTAACTACTGGATTAATCGGTGCGTTATTTAGCAGCATGGGGCCAGGTTTAATTGTGATGAGTGCAGCCAAGCAAGGTAACCTTCCTGATGATATTGCAGTGTCCTGGATTTTTGCGATCTTTTTCTTTGCTGGGTTAGCAACAATGTTTGTTTCACTTTACTATCGCGTTCCCCTCGTGATAGCTTACAGTATACCAGGTTCAGTGTTAATTGGCAAGTATTTAGCTTCTGGTGGAAATATACACGAAGCGGTCGGTGTTTATTTTAGCATAGCTGTGCTTGTTATTATCCTTACGGCTACAGGCGCTATTAAAGCTGTTATCGAACATATTCCGATTCCTATAATGCTGGGGATGGTTGGCGGAGTACTTTTGAGCTTTGGATTAAATGCTTTTACAAGTGCTTTGACCACGCCAGCAGTTTATGGCATAATGGTAATTATTTATTTTATATGGTACTATTTTAAAGGGTTATCAAGTAAGATACCTGGAGTTGTGGTATCACTGATTGTTGGTGTACTATTGCTGAAATACTTTGGATTAACCAAGAATGTTCCTATACAATGGGAAGTTGCAAAGCCTGTAATTGTTTCTCCTAGTTTTAGTTTAAAAGGTTTACTCACCTTGGGAGTTCCACTGTTCTTTATGGTAGTTGGTGTCCAAAACATCCAAGCGGTTGGGGTATTATTATCCAGGGGATATAAGCCACCAATAAATGCAATGTATTTTATTCCCTCGATTGCTACATTTTTTAATGGTTTGTTTGCTGGTCACACTGCAGTAACGGCTGGACCAAGTACAGCTATTTGTTCTAGTGATATTGCAGGGCCCAAAGAGTACCGCTGGATTGCTTCTTTCTTTGAAGGAGTTTTTTGGGTATTGGTGGGCTTATTAGCGAAAGTTGGGGTTGAAAGTGCGAAGTTGGCTCCCAAGGAATTTATGCAAGTCATTGCTGGCTTAGCTATGTTTGAAGTATTTATAAGTGTTTTTGAAGGGGCATTTAGTCAAAAGTTTCGCAAGGGAGCGATGGTAGCATTCTTTGTGGCTGCCAGCGGTATTTCTTTATTTAATATTGGCGCTCCTTTCTGGGCAATTGTATTTGGCGTCATAGCTTCACTGATAGCTGAAAAAGGTGATTTTAAAAAAATAAATAATGAACAGCAATAAACTTTTGCTAAAAATTGATAAATTGAAATTAAGCACCTTCTATGGGGGTGTTTTGGCAACACCCCCACCCCTTTTTTGCAAACTTAAGAATTGAAAGAAGGTGTTAATTTGAAGGATAACTTAATTCATCGGATAAAAAAAATACAGAATCTAATGGCCGAAAAAGATATAGATATTTTGGTGGTAGTAAATCGCGAAAACCTAATTTATTTTACCGGCTTAACGCAAATTGAATGTATGGCTGTTTTAATTCCATTAAAAGATGACCCATGTGCTATAACGCTTTGGCTCGATGCTGATTACGTAGAGCAAGAATCAGGTTTAAAAACTTTTGGTTATTTCTTTCCCAAAGAAAGCCTGGGAAGTAAGGTTGTGGAGCGAATCAAGGCTTATGGTTTTCACGCTCCCCGGATTGGATTTGAAAGATATTTTGTGCCTTTTGCTTTTTATGATGTTTTGCGGCAAAACTTTCCGGAGTCAAACTTTGTTGATGCGGCTGATTTATTTTACCGTGTCCGGGCTGTTAAGGAGCCGAATGAAGTGGAAATGATTCGGAGAGCAGCTTTTGCTGTTTGTAAGGGAATGGAGGCTGCTATAAAAACAATAAAGCCGGGAATAAGTGAGCTCGATGTATTGGCAGAAGCTGAATACGCTATGTTAAAGGCGGGTTCAAATGGTTTACCTTTTCGACCGCAAATTGTTTCCGGTAATCGTTGCCTGCTTACCCACCCTCATTCAAGTACTAAATTAATTGAAGAAGGCGAGGTAGTTGTTGTTCACCTCGGTGCAACTTACAATGGTTATTGTGCAAAAATGTGTCGCACTGTTGCTGTAGGAGAAATTTCTGCTGCACATGAAAAGGTATTTAATCTTTTGTTAGAAGCACAGGAAAAAGCCATTGCGGCTTTGAGGCCTGGTTCAAAAGCCTGGGAAGTGGATGAGGCTGCCAGAGAAGTGATCAGAAGGGCAGGTTTTGAGGAATACTATCTTGATGTTATAGGATATGGGGTTGGATTACGGCAATCGGAGTTTTACCCAATTATCGGAAAAGGACGTCAGGATGTTATTGAGGTTGGAATGGTAGTAGATTTATTATTACCAACTATATATCATCGGGACGTTGGAGGACCAAGGATAACGGATGTAATTTATGTCGGTGAAAATGAAAATGAAATATTAACCGACTATCCAAGAAAATTGATTAGAGTTTAAAAATAAAGTTTTCTATTGAATTGAAAAAAGTAAAATTTTTATACAAATTTTGAAAGGAAATTTAAGATTTATGTTGAAAATAATAACTTAAGTAAGGGAGGAAACAAATTGATTACGTAGTTTTTATTGATGGAAGGTTGAAATAATGAAAAAAAACAATAACGATACTCTTATTCAATCGGTTGATCGGGCTTTAAGAATATTAGATACTTTTAGCCTTAAGGAAAAGGAATTAGGTGTTACGGAAATTGCCAACCGTTTAGGCTTGCATAAAAGCACTGTGTTTGGGTTACTCAGGACCCTTGAACATTGGGGATATGTTGAACAAAACCAAGTTACAGGAAAATACCGCCTGGGTCTTAAGTTATTAGAATTGGGTAATCGGGTGAAAGAAGGATTAGATTTACGGGCTGTAGCTTTGCCATTTTTACAGGATCTTGTTGAAAGATACGGTGAAACCGTTCATTTGGCTGTTCACGACCGGGGAGAAATTGTCTATATTGAAAAAGTGGAAGGACCAAATGCTATTCGAATGTACTCGCAAATTGGGCGACGGGCTCCAATGCATTGTACTGGTGTAGGTAAAGCTATTCTTGCTTTTAGACCCGAGAAGGAAATAGAGGAAATAATTCGCACAAAGGGGCTTAAATATTTTACTCCTAACACGATTACAGATCCCAAGAAATTACATGAAGAACTAAGTTTGATTAGGGAAAATGGTTATAGTCT
The DNA here is from genome assembly GCF_000427565.1 of Carboxydothermus ferrireducens DSM 11255. Classification (NCBI taxonomy): domain Bacteria; kingdom Bacillati; phylum Bacillota; class Clostridia; order Thermoanaerobacterales; family Thermoanaerobacteraceae; genus Carboxydothermus; species Carboxydothermus ferrireducens. The sequence goes on along the minus strand of NZ_ATYG01000026.1, from coordinate 15,373 downwards.
TGACAGAGAGGAAATTGAGATAGGGTTAAGGTGCGTTGCTGCTCCTATCAGGGATAGTCAAAATACAGTTGTTGCAGCTATTAGTGTTGCTGGTCCTTCAATACGCATGACCGAGGAGAAAATACAAGAATTAATTGTTAGTGTTAAAGAAGCTGCCTTAGAAATATCAAAGCGTTTGGGCTATCAAACATCAAGTAGGTAGTTTTATTTTGTAACAAATTAGTTTTATTGTGCCAATAAATCAAAACACAGTTTGATAATACAAAACAAAGCAAAGAAATGTAAAGGAAGGGGGAAAGGCAGATATGGTCTGGTCCTTAAATAAAAGTAGTTGTTAATATTCTGTTCTTAAATACCAAACATTATTACTACTGCGAGGAGGGGTTTTATGCGAGTTGTTAATATGCTTGCGCAGGTTGATTATGATAAGTGTATTGGATGTCAGACATGTGCTAAAGTTTGCCCGGTTTTGGCTATCAAAATTGAGAATAAAAAACCGGTAATCAATGCTGAAATGTGTAGAGGCTGTGCAGCTTGTGAGCAAAGATGTCCGCAATATGCCATAAATATGGTAAAAAGGGAAGAACCGTTTACAGTTTATGTTGATCCTTCAACAGTAGATGCAGAAAAAATTGAGGAATTATGTAAAAAAGCCCGCCTCCATCCGGAACAAATTATTTGTTATTGTACTGCGACCAGAGCTGAAGAAGTTGCGGCAGCTATTTTAAAAGGTGCTAAATCGCCGGAAGAAATTTCCTTACAAACAGGTGTTCGTACAGGGTGTAAGGTCGAATGCATTGAGCCAATTTTACGGTTACTGGAAGCTGCGGGCATTACTCCTGAAAAACCAGATGGCTATCAATGGTATGGAAGAACACCCACAGTCTGGGAAATTCCTGAAAGCGTAAAAGAAAAATATTCAAGTAGAGGGTTCTATTTTGACGAAGATATTAAATTACTGGACAAAGTTTTAGCGGCAAAAAGCAGCAGAAAGGAGGATAAGTAAATGGCTGCTAAGGTAATTCCCCCGATTAAACCAAGAGTTTCGCAATATGGTGTTGATCCCAAGTATGTGACCAAAAGAATTTCGGATTATCCGGAAATGACAAGTGTAAAGCTAAAAGAATTGTTCGCGGATACCCCGGATGTGATTTATCCTTCGGAAAAAGGGATTGCGGCGATTCGCGAAAATGTTATTAAGGCTCTGGAAAAAGTTGATATGAGCATGATAAAACCAGGTGATTCGGTTAACATCCTGGCATCCCATCATGGATTTACCTTGCTTGGCGGTGAACCCTATGCTGAGGTATTAAAGACGGTAAGGGAAGTTATTGCCGAAAGAACGGGAGCAACGGATATAAGACTGCGGGCAGGAGTTGGGTTACGCTTCAGGGAAACAGAGGAATATATTAAAGCCTTTGGTTTAGATGTAGCATTTAACGGAAAAGCCAAAGGGGTAGCTCCCATAGATAAAGGAATACCAATTGAGACCGAGATAGGAACTCTTTATGGAATTGCAGCGGTCTACGATGCGGACTGGATTGTCCATGTTCATAACAGCGACGTACGTGAAGTCCACTTCCACCGGCACGTTGACCGGGCAGTAAAGCCGTTTGGTATGTCCTATGCCCGGATAGAGACCAGATCAACGTATCACCAAAACCTTGGGCCCAGAGGAGCAAATTTCACAGCCCGGGCAATTTTTGCCTCCGAGTTCGTGCAAAGTAAATTTGCCTTTGCAACTTTCATGAATATGTCACCAGCAGGAGTAGTATCTATTGAAGCCGATAATGACCTTCTCGCTTTGAACGAAAAAATTACTGCTGATGGTTTGCGGTACTACGGGAAGATTATGACCTTGCTTGGTGAAATTGACGAATGTATAGCAGGCTTGGATTTTCCTGCACCCGTTCCGTATGTTTTTGCTGCGGGAGTAATTTTTGCTAACTTTGTTGGAGCAAACGTTGATCTTTTTGACCTGGATAACCCTCTTCCACCGTACACCTGGTATACTGAAGCTTTTTACGATAAGTCAGGGAAGCCATTAATTGAAAATGTACCCCCAGTAAATCCTGCCATTAAAATGGTTGTCCATAATTATGCCTGGGGTGGATATCCCAGCGCGTTTTTTGCCCATCAAATACCTACTGTAGTAGTTGGGCGGGAGCAAGCTGACTTGATGGACCGAGATCCGCAAAACTTGGATTATATGAAGTATGCAGTGATTGCCAGGGACTTAGATTCGGCAATGGCTTATGCTTATAAAGTAGCAAAAACGGATAAGGTTATCATTTTTGACGGGGCTGCTGGTGGTTTGAACTGTAGTGAAAGTTTGGCTGAATATTTGAAAGCAAAAGCTCCCGAAGTAAGTAGAAGAGTAGACCAGGAGTTGCTGCCCAAGTGGTTACGTCAGCGGGGGATTGATCCCAACATTTTTAAGAAATAACGGCAGAGAAATTAAATATTGAAAAAGCTCGCTATTTAAAAAAGGTGCTCCTTTCTGTTTTAAGCACCTAATGGCGGGTTAAAAAATGCAGAAAGGAGCACCTCCATTTTTAAAATTGGATTGTGGAGGCAAATATGAATTTCAATAACTCTGGAGATATTCGCGATATCTTATTTTCTAAAATAATGCAAAAGCATTTCACAGCTCAGATTAAAGCTGAAAATGGCGGGATTATTGCTGGGGCCCAAAATGCATATAATGCTTTGAAACAACTTGGTTTAGAAATCGAATATTTTGTTTCTGACGGAACGGAAGTCCAACCGGAAACAGTCATTGCCCGCTTTAAAGGAAATCCCAAACAAATTGCGCAAGCGGAAGAAGTAGTAATGGGTTATTTAATGAAAACTTCCGGAATTGCTACTGCCACCCGGAGGGCGATTAATTTGGCCGAAGGCAAGATCAGGATTGTTTCCGGGGCATGGAAAAAGATGCCTTCCGAAATGAAGCAATTAGTAAGGGAAGCGATTGCTGTTGGTGGCGGAGCTTTTCGCATACTTGATGTTCCCTTTGTTTATTTGGACAAGAATTATATTCGCATGTTTGGAAGTATTGTTGAAGCATTAAAGAGTGCCGAGGTATTTGGTGATAGGTATAAAGTAGTCCAGCTAAGAGGCGAAATGAAAGACATTAAAGAGGAAACAATTGAAGCGGCTACAAATGGAGCTTATGTGCTCATGATAGATACAGGCAAAATTTCTGACGTTAAAATTGTTAATAGTACGTTGGAAGAGCTTGGAGTAAGAAAAGAAAAGCTTGTAGCTTTTGCAGGAGGAGTAAAAATTAATGCTATTCCTAGTTATATTGGTTTAGGGATAGATATTCTCGATATAGGATCCGAAATAGTTGATGCGCCACTAATGGATATGAAATTAGATGTAATAAGCGAAGGAAAGGAGGGAGAGGATGGAACTTAACCTTTTAGAAAAGACAGAACTGTGGATCGAAAATATCAAATTACAAAATGCTAATTTATCAACAATTGCCGAAGTTGTGGCCGATGTTCTTGAAATCCCGAGGGATAAAGTACTTGTGGTGGATGTCAGGGAAAATCATATTACTTTAGACATTTTACAAAAAACAATTCAGGCTGAACAGGTATTTGGCAAAAAGCAACAATTATTAAAAAAGCTGTCGGAAATACCGGGAGTTAATATCGTACCGGAAACTGACATTCATTCGGAAGGCATATTGGGCTTTATTTCCCTTGATGAATCCGAGGTACCTCAGGTTTTAGCGAGAACCGAAAAGATTGTTGATGAAATAAAAATGAAGATTGCGAAAAGAGTTATTGTTTTTCCGACAGGTTTTGAAGTTAAAAGGGGAATGATTGCTGATACCAATACCCCGTATATTATGCAGCGGATGACCGAAGCTGGTTATAAAGTAACTAAGGGAGAAATTCTGGATGATTCTGCTGATTACATCGCAGCGAAGTTAAATGATGCCGTAAATTCGGGCTACGGCTTAATAATTACTACTGGGGGTATTGGAGCTGAAGATAAAGACAGGACGGTTGAGGGAGTTTTGCTTGTGGACCCGCAAGCAGCAACTCCTTATATTGTTAAGTACCAGCAAGGAACGGGACGCCATGAAAAAAATGGCGTGCGAATTGCTGTTGGTATGGTGGGAAACAGTTTAATTGTCTCTCTACCAGGGCCACATGATGAAGTTAAGTTAGCTCTGGATGTGCTTATAAGGGCTCTTGATGAGGGGAAAAGCAAGGAAAAAATTGCCCAGGAAATTGCCGGTATTTTGCGGGCCAAATTGCAAGCGGCAGGTTTTAAACATCATTAAAATAAATTAAGAGGAGGGAGAATATGGATAAAACTGCTTTACAAGCAGCAGCGGAATCGCTCTGGAAAGCCAGTCAAGAAAGAAAAGCATTAGAACAGCCTTTAACGGAAATTTATCCTGATATTACTATTGGTGATGCTTACCAGATTCAGTTAATTAATGTAGACAAGAAAAAAGCTCTGGGACGTAAAGTTGTTGGTAAAAAAATAGGTTTAACCAGCCGGGCAATGCAGCAAATGTTAGGAGTTCATGAGCCGGATTACGGGCATGTAACTGATGACATGATTGGCGATGAAGAGGTTGCTATTTCTCGTTCCAAATTATTGCAACCCAAAATTGAAGCGGAAATTGCTTTTGTTTTAAAGGACAGGCTTGTAGGTCCTGGAGTTACTTTAACGAAAGTATTGCAAGCGACAGCAGGAGTAATTCCAGTATTTGAAATAATTGATAGCCGGATTAAAGACTGGAAGATTAAGATTCAGGATACTATTGCCGATAATGCTTCCAGTGCGATGGTTGTTTTAGGAAGTAAATTAATACCGGTAGATCAGGTTAATCTTAAATATGTTGGGTTAGTATTAGAAAAAAATGGAGAGATTATTGATACCGCGGCCGGAGCTGCGGTTTTAGGGCACCCTGCATTAGCTGTTGCCTGGCTTGCCAATAAACTTTCCGAGTTTGGTATTGCCTTGGAACCGGGGGAGATTATTTTATCCGGTTCGCTGACTAAAGCGTATGAAGTTACCGGTAATGACCATTTTGTTGCCAATTTCGGGCCTCTTGGTTCGGTTAAAGTAAAATTTACTGATTAATGATTAAAAATTAATATGGCAAAGGAGTGAAGCAAATGTCGAACAAAATTAAAGCTGCCATTATCGGTCCTGGCAATATCGGGATGGATTTAATGTTTAAATTAATGAGAAGTAAATATATTGATGTTGACACAGTTGTTGGCATTATTCCGGAATCGGAAGGACTGGCATTGGCCAGAAAGTATGGAAAGAAGACTAGTGCTGAAGGAATAAAAGCAATTTTAGGAAATAAGGATATTAAAATAGTTTTTGATGCTACCAGTGCCAAAGCTCATTTAAAACACGCTCCTTTATTAGAACAAGATGGTAAAATTGCTATCGACCTGACACCTGCAGCAGTTGGTCCTTATTGTGTTCCTGCAGTAACTATGGAGGAACAATTAAATTGCAAAAATGTTAATATGGTTACTTGTGCCGGACAAGCTACTACACCGATTGTTTATGCAATTAACAAAATTGCCGATGTAAAATATGCTGAAATAGTAGCTACAATAAGTAGCCGGAGTGCTGGTCCCGGAACGCGGCAGAATATTGACGAATTTACCGAAACTACGGCAAAAGCCCTGGAAAAAATTGGCGGGGCCGATAAAGGAAAAGCAATAATTATTCTTAACCCGGCTGAACCGCCAATTATGATGCGAAATACTATTTACACCCGGGTAGCAAATCCAGATGCTCCTGGAATTATCGAGGCAATAGAAGAAATGGTGGAGAAGATCAAAAAATACGTTCCTGGTTATCGCTTGAAAGTTCCTCCAATCATTGATGGAGATAAGATTACCACAATAATTGAAGTTGAAGGTGAGGGGGCCTATTTGCCCAAATATGCCGGTAATCTTGATATAATCACCGCAGCAGCAGTAGCTTTTGCTGATGAAGTAGCTAAAAAGTTGCTGGCTGAGGAGCAAGCTAAGGAGGTTAGAGCACATGGCTAAAAAGATTAGGATAATTGACAGTACTTTAAGAGATGGAATGCATGCGGTAAGTCACCAGTTCACACCCGAGGAAATGGCAGAAATTGCAGCAGGACTGGATGCGGCAGGGATTGACACAATTGAAGTGAGCCATGGTGATGGATTGGGTGGTTCGAGCTACAATTATGGATTTGCGGCTGCAAAAGACGAAGATTATTTAAAAGCGGTATCTCAAGTTCTAAAAAATTCAAAGTTAGGTGTCCTTTTGCTGCCAGGAATTGGTACTGCTCATGATTTGGAGATGGCTGCAAAATTTGGTGCAAAAGTTGTGCGAGTTGCTACCCATTGTACGGAAGCCGATATTGGCGAACAGCATATCAAGATTGCCAAAGAATTAGGAATGGAAGCCATTGGATTTCTAATGATGAGCCATATGGTTCCTCCAGAAAAACTTGTGGAGCAAGCGAAATTGTTTGAAAGTTACGGAGCAGATGCGGTTTATGTTACAGATTCTGCTGGAGCAATGACTCCGTATGATGTTAAGGTGCGCATTGAAGCGGTTAAAGCTGCCGTTAGCGTGCCTGTTGGGTTTCATGCTCACAATAATTTAGGGTTAGCGATTGGTAATACTCTGGCAGCTATCGAAGCTGGAGCAACTTATGTTGACGGCACCGCGCGAGGACTTGGAGCAGGGGCCGGAAATTCACAAACGGAAATTTTGGTTGCTGTTCTGGCAAAGTTAGGTTATGAAACTGGTGTTGATTTGTATAAAATTATGGATGTAGCAGAAGAAGTTGTTGCTCCTAAAATGAGAAGACCGCAAATTGTTGATAAAGCGGCATTAAGTTTAGGTTATGCGGGTGTTTACGGAAGCTTTCTCTTACATGCAATGCGGGCCGCAGAAAAGTTTAAAGTTGATGTTCGTGATATTTTAATAGAGTTAGGAAAATTAAAAACTGTTGGCGGGCAAGAAGATATGATAGTTGATGTTGCCTATGAATTAAGTAAAGCAAAGAAGCAATAAATGTTTTTTTATTTCAATTAATAAAAACAGAATACGACAATGATGAATAACTCGAACAATTATTGGAAAGCAGGCCAGAAGAACTCTGGCCTGCTTTAGCGGTTTTTTCGCTGATATGTTACGAATTTGTTATAACTTTATAGTATAATTTTTATGGTTAAAAAACATATAAGGTAAGATATTTAGCCTTAAAAATAATAATATTAACTGGAGGTTAGAAGTTAATGGATCAGGTCAGAAGACACAAGCTTGAGAAACTACAAAATATTTTACAGGAAATGGGAAGTGTCGTGGTTGCTTTTTCAGGGGGTGTTGACAGTACCTTTCTCTTAAAAGTTGCAAGAGATGTACTGGGAGATAACGTGCTTGCTGTTACTGCAACTTCATCAACTTATCCGGCCATAGAGCTGGAAGAAGCAAAAAAATTGGCCCAAACTTTTGGAGTTCGTCATCTTATTATTGAATCAGAAGAGTTGGATATTGAAGAGTTTGTCAATAACCCACCCAATCGTTGTTATTTCTGCAAAAAAGAGTTGTTTTCAAAGCTTCTACAGGTTGCAAAAAAAGAAGGATTTTCTTTTGTTTTAGATGGGTCCAACGCTGACGATTTAAATGACTTTCGCCCCGGGATGAAAGCGGCTAAAGAGTTAGGAGTGCGAAGTCCTCTAAAAGAAGCGGGCTTAAAAAAAGACGATATTAGGTATTTATCTAAGGAAATGGGGATACCTACATGGAATAAACCTTCTTTTGCCTGTTTAAGTTCACGTTTTCCTTATGGGACAAAAATAACAAAAGAAAAATTAAATCAAGTTGATAGAGGAGAAAACTTTTTAAGAGCGCTCGGGTTTCAGCAATTTCGCCTAAGACATCATGGCGAAATTGCTCGAATCGAGGTAAAAAAGGAGCAATTTCCACTATTAATAGAAAAAGCTCAAGAGATAGTGGAGAAGTTAAAAGACTACGGTTTTACCTATGTAACATTGGATCTTGAAGGTTATCGAACCGGAAGTATGAATGAACCTCTTTTAAGAAAGGGCGAAATTTATGAATGAAAAAAAGCTTCGTCAATTACTTATTAGCATTCAAAATAAAGAAATTAGTATAGATGAAGGAATAGCAAGATTAAAAGGTTTACCTTTTGATGATTTAGGCTTTGCAAAAGTTGATCATCACCGGCAATTACGCCAGGGGTTTCCAGAGGTTGTTTATTGTGCAGGGAAAACCAAAGAACAGATAGTAGCAATAATGGAAAACCTGGTAAATAAATCAGAAAATAATATTTTGGCAACAAGAGCATCACGGGAAGTTTATGAAGCGGTAGTTAAAAAAATACCGGATGCGGTGTATTACGAATTAGCAAGGGCTATAGTAGTCTGGCGGGGAGAGCAGGAAAAACGCGGGCATATACTGGTTATAAGTGCGGGAACTTCCGATATTCCGGTAGCCGAGGAAGCGGTAATAACTGCAGAAGTTATGGGAAACCGGGTGGAGCGCCTTTATGATACGGGAGTTGCAGGTATTCACCGTTTATTGAGTCAAAAGGAGAAACTATTTGCTGCACGGGTTTTAATTGTAGTAGCCGGAATGGAAGGAGCCTTAGCCAGTGTAGTTGCCGGATTGGTAGATAAGCCAGTAATTGCGGTACCAACAAGTGTTGGTTATGGAGCAAATTTTGGGGGACTTGCGGCATTACTTACTATGCTTAATAGCTGTGCCAGTGGAGTCGGTGTGGTGAATATTGATAATGGTTTTGGAGCCGGATATTTAGCAAGTTTAATAAATCGATTGGGAGAGGTTGAGTCATGAAAATTGCCTATTTTCATTGTTTTGCCGGAATAAGTGGTGACATGATCTTAGGAGCTTTAATTGATGCAGGGTTGGATTTCGAACAATTAAAAGCTGACTTAGCTAAACTATCATTGGATGGTTGTGAGCTACAAGTAAAAAAAGTAAAGAAACAAGGAATAAGTGCGACCAAAGTAGATGTAATAATAGAGGAGGAACATGCACACCGTCATCTTCAGGACATAAAGAAAATCATAAGCGAAAGCTCGTTACCAGCGGTTGTAAAAGAAAAGAGTATCCAAATTTTCACTCGTCTGGCTGAGGCGGAGGCCAAAGTCCATCAAACCACATTAGATAAGGTACATTTTCATGAAGTTGGGGCAAAAGATGCGATAGTTGATATAGTCGGTGCAGTAATAGGGCTATGGCGTTTAGGAATAGAAGAGATATATTCTTCGCCCATTCATACCGGGACGGGTTTTACTCAAAGTGCTCATGGGAGAATTCCTGTTCCGGCACCGGCAACGTTAGAACTTTTAAAAGGTTGTCCCATTTACAGTGAAGGTATTGAGGCAGAGCTTACAACGCCAACGGGTGCGGCAATTCTTACATCATTTTGTAAGGAATACGGAGATATGCCGCTTATGGAAGTAACCCAAATAGGTTATGGAGCTGGTGAACGGGATTTGGAGATTCCAAATGTTTTGCGCTTGAATATTGGGGTTAAACGGGAAGAAAAAGGTTTTTATAAACATACCGGTAGGGAAAAGGGTTTTCACCAAGGAGAAGCAGTAAAAATCGAAGCGAACATAGATGATATGAACCCTGAATTTTACGATTATTTAATTACCAAATTTTTAAAAGCAGGGGCAATGGATGTCTATTTGGAAAGAGTGCAGATGAAGAAAAACAGGCCAGCGATTCTGCTCAATTTGCTGGTTCATGCTCACCAAGTGGAAGAGTTTTGCCGGCTGATCTTTGCAGAGACCACCACAATTGGTGTCCGCACCTATCCGGTTAAGAAATACATGTTGCCCTATGAAATTATTTCGGTGGAAACGGAATTTGGTCCGGTACCGGTAAAGGTAGCTAAATATCAGGGAGTTGTCCAAAACATAACCCCCGAATATGAGGTTTGTCGAAAAATCGCCGAAGAGCAGCAAAAACCACTTAAAGAAATTTATGATTTGGTAAAGTTCCGTGCTTATCAGAGGTTAACGTAAGTTAATTTTAGGTCAGATTAAAATGAGAGGGGGAAAAAATTGTTGTATCCTAACCCTTTTGGCAACTATCCGGTGATCGGTAGAAATACTTATGTTCACCCCTCTGCTCAAATAATTGGTCGGGTGGAGATAGGAGAAAATTGTTTTATAGGGCCCAATGCTGTTATTCGCGCAGATGAGCCGGAAAAAGGGAAAGTAAGCCCAATAATAATAGGTAACAATGTTAATGTGCAGGATGGAGTAATTATCCATGCTTTAGCAGGAACTGAAGTAAGAATTGGTAATAATGTTTCTCTAGCTCATGGAGCAATTATCCATGGTCCAGTAGTAATTAAATAAAACTGTTTTGTTGGATTTGGTGCACTGGTGTTTAAAGCGGTTTTAAATGAATGGGTATTTGTAGGACATAGGGCAGTAGTTCAGGAAAGGGAAATTGAAAGAGAAAAATTTGTGCCTGAAGGAGTAATTTTGACTACTGAGTATTCTTTACCAGTTCTTTCTTCCGATCAAAAAGAATTTATTAAAAAAGTTTGCCGGATAAATTTGATCTTAACAAAACAATACTTGTTAAGTGACAAATAATCCTTTTAGATTGGGCCATCTTTACACCCTTTTGTTAGAATTAAAGGTAAAACAAAACAAAAATATTCTTCTGAGATGAAAAAATCAAAATTTTTTTTTGCGAAGAAGTGATTCATATGGCAGCAAAGTTTATTTATAGGATAAAAAAGGTACAACGATTAATGACTGAGAGAAAAATAGATATTTTAGTGGTCGTAAAGCGAGAAAACATAATATATTTAAACGGTCTAACTCAAATAGAAAATATGGCTGTATTAATTCCGGTAGAAGGTGAACCGTGTATAATTGCCAACTGGTTGGATGCTGACTATATTGAGGAAGAGTCTGGATTAAAAACTTTTAGCTATTTTAAACCGAGAGAAAATTTAGGAGATAAGATTGCCAAGCGTATAAATGCCTATGGATTTAGGAATGTAATAATCGGCTTAGAAAAATATTTCATTTCTAATATGGTTTTTGAAACTATCAAAAAAGCTCTACCAGAAGCAAAATTTATTGATGCATCTGATTTGTTTTATAAGGTAAGAGCGATTAAAGAACCAAGTGAGGTTGAAAAAATCAAGCAGGCAGCAGTTATGGTATGCAAGGGAATGGAAACAGCTTTGAATCTTATACGTCCCGGAGTAAGTATGTTAGAACTTAGTAAAGAAGTTGAATATGCCCTGCTTAAAAGTAGTTCAAATAGAATACCATTTCGAATTCAAATAGTATCTGGTGAGCGTGGACTATTAAACTATGCTACATCAAGTTGTAAATATATTAAGGAAGGAAATATTGTATTAGTTTTTCTTGAGGCAATCTATGAAGGATATTTTGCAAAAATATGTCGAACCGTAGCTATTGGGAAAATACCCTTGGAACAGGAATTGTTATTTGAAAATTTATTGGAGGCTCAAGAAAAAGCAATTGCAGCATTAAGACCAGGTGCTAAGGCTTGGGAAGTTGACTTTACAGCACGAAGGATTTTTAAAAAGTTAGGACTTGAAAATCAATTTATGGATATAATTGGATATGGATTTGGATTACGTCCAATTGAGTATTTCCCGATTATTGGTAGAAAATATCATGATCTTATTGAAGCTGGAATGGTAATAGAATTATTTTCACCTAAAATTTATGTAAAGGATAGAGGTGGCCCAAGAATTACGGACTTAATATATGTGGGAGAAGATGAGAATGAAATATTAACCGTCTTTCCCAGGAAATTATTTAGAATATAAAATTTTTATTTTTCAAATGTTTTGCTAATTGGCGTAATATAAGTTAAATTTTATGAGTGAAAATTTTTTAGCATTTCTGTTATAAAGGAAACTATAATAACAGTGGAAGTCATAGGAAATATAGTACTAACGTTAAGCCAGGGACAAAAAAGCAGGTGAGGTATTATGTCCACCATTTCAGTGCAAGTAAAAGTCGACAACTTTTTATTAAAAAATTCATCGAGATTGAAGGCTTGCCATGAAATAGTGGAAGTTCCAGAACAATCTTCTATCAGCACTCTTCTTGAAATTATAGGATTAAATAAAAATCTTATAAGTTTTGTTACTGTTAACGGGGAACGCAAGGATTTAGCTTACAGGCTGCACGAAAAGGATGTGGTGGCCTTTTACCCTTATATTTCTGGCGGGTAAAATTATGGAGGGTTACTTAGAATTCAGAAAGGAGGGAGAACATAATTGCAGGGTTTTTATGGGAAGATATTAAGGATTAACCTTACCGATAAGTCTTACCGTGTGGAAGAACTCAGTGAAGAGATATTGAAAAAATATTTAGGCGGGAAAGGGCTGGGGTCATATCTTCTCCTTAACAATGTCGTTCCCGGAATCGATCCCCTTTCTCCGGATAATAAGCTTATTTTTACTGCAGGCCCAGCTGCTGGAACAGGAATGTTAGGTTCCAGCCGGTATGGCGTATTTAGCAAATCGCCCTTAACAGGTTTATATGCTGAATCATATTCCGGAGGAAAAGTAGCTCCTGTCATGAGAAAAACAGGCTATGATGCGATTATTCTGGAAGGAGCTTCTTCTGAGCCAGTATATTTAGAAATAACTGATAGTACAGTAAAGTTCCACGATGCTACCCATCTCTGGGGCAAAGATACCTATTATACTGAAGATAAAGTTCTTGAAGAAGTAGGCGTTCCTGGGGCTCAAGCGGTGGTCATTGGGCCGGCAGGTGAAAATTTAGTACGTTTTGCATGTATTGAAAACAACTACTGGCGCTCGGCAGGACGTACCGGCCTGGGTGCGGTGATGGGTTCCAAAAAAGTCAAGGCTGTTGTTTTTCATGGTCAGGCCAAAGGTGAAATTGCCGATCCTGAGTTATTAAAAAGCTTGATTAAATCTATTAGCCAAAAAGCTAAAAATAATCCGGGAGTTAAGGCTTACCAGATGTACGGTACTACCCAAATGGTAAGAATTATGAATGGGGCTAAAGCTTTTCCTACAAAATACTGGTCTAATGGTACCTATGAGCACTGGGAAGAGATTAGTGGAGATAGTTTAATCACCAATTTTGAGGTCAAGCCCAGGAGCTGTCCCAATTGCTTTCTGGCTTGTGGCAAACTGACTACCGTGAAGGAAGGGAAGTACGCGGGTTTAACGGTAGAGGGGCCGGAGTATGAAACCATTTATGCCTTTGGCGGTCTATGCTGCATTAACCGTTTAGATGAAATTTTAAAATTAAATGACATATGCGATCGGTTGGGTATGGATACCATTACCGCGGGTAATTTAGCAGCCTTTGCTATTGAAGCGGTTAATAGAGGAAAGATAAAGGCGGATTTACAATATGGAAATGCCGAAGGCATTGCCTGCTTACTGGAAGATATTGCCTATGGCAGGGGCATTGGGGCAATCCTGGCTCAGGGTATTAAAAAAGCTTCAGAGGAGTGGGGAATGGAAGATGTGGCAATCCACGTAAAGGGTTTAGAGCCGGCAGGATATGATCCTCGAGTTCTTAAAGGGATGGGTTTAGCCTATGCAACTTCAACGAGAGGTGCCTGTCACTTAAGAGCTACTTTTTATAAAGCTGAACTAAGCGGTATGATTGACCCGGCAACAATAGAGGGCAAAGCCAGATTGTTTATAGAGTTTGAAAATCGTTTAACGATATTTAACACCCAAATTTTGTGCGTATTTTTCCGGGATTTAATCCAGTGGCCCGAGCTTATTCAATTAATTAAGGCAGTAACCGGCTGGGAATACACCCAGCAGGAATTAGAAGAAATGGCCAATAGGATTGTCACTTTAACCAGGGTGTTTAACAGCCGGGAAGGGGCAACTAAAGCTCAGGATACGTTGCCGAAACGTTTCTTTTCGGAACCGATCAATGAAGGCAAAAATAGTATTTCCGAGGAAGAACTATCTTATATGGTAAATGAGTACTACCGTTTGCGGGGATGGGATGACCAAGGATTTCCAACCTCAGAGCCATGTTTCTTTTAAACCTACCTTTAAAATTGTTTGATTAAATGGTAAATAACGGAGAGAAGTTTCTTGACTAAAAGCTACAGGTTTTTCCAAGAAATTGTGTTTTTTATTAAAAAGCTGCAATCTTTTTAATAATTTTTTTTTGTTTTTATCTATTTCTTCTTGTCTGCAGAGGGAAAGAATTGTTAATTCTGCCGGAGCCGTTAGTAAGCCAAGAAAACGAAGTTGTCGGGATGGTGCAAGCTTATAAATCCGGTATGGGTATGAGTCGGCAAGATAGTAACCCGAAAAGTTAAAAATAGGAACTGGGCCAGTGGCATTTTCGGGTAAAATGGATTTAATACTGGCCAACAAGTGTTGTACTGAAGAGGTAGTAGTAAAACTAAAAGTTGGAGATAATTCACTGACTTCTACGGAGTTTTGCACCTGAAAAAGTTTAAAGGCTTGACCAACTTTGAAAAGAGCTAAAGCGTAATGGTAGCCAAACAGCACGGCAGCACCCCGGGCTATTTGGAACAAAGGAGCAAGATCGGAAACTTTACCGCAAGTTTGCGGTAAAAAATTATCGGTTACACAAACCGCTTCATTTTCTACCCAAAATATCCCGGGAGAATACGGAATAAAGAATTCCCTTAGTTGTTGAAGATAAGGGTGAATGGTAGCGGTAAAAGCAGCAGCCATCAGTAAGGCTTTTTCTCTTTCCCGAAAGCCCAAATGCGGATAATTTTGCGATTTTAAAATTACTGCTGGAGTGAATTTTGTAATAACGCGGAAAGCTTTATTTTCTTTTTCTGGATAAACCATAGCAAAAGGTGAAATAAGGGAAACCACTTGAGCTTTTTTAATTTGCTCTTCCCTGGCTTTTAAGGTACTAATAAGCTTTTCGGGGGTTACTTGCAAAATCTCTACTTTTTTTTGGATGCCTCTGGGAGCCGAAAAAGAAGTATTGAACTGTTCTGGAACAAGACGTAAATGAAAAATTGGTTTAAGGTTACTCTGATTTTCTAAAGAAAAGGGAGGAGTAAGGTAAATTTTGCGGACATCCTGCTTTGATAATCCCAAGTGGGTAAGGCAGTTTTGTAATTCAACTAAAAAGCTTTGCGCGGAGAACTTTCCTTCATATAAAAGGTGCCTGCCCGCTCCAGCAATAAGAGTCCCGGATTGACCATTGAAAAGTACTCCCAATACAATTTTCACGAAAATACCTCCTTGTTGCGGTAGTGGTTTGGATATAGCCTTTCCAAGGGCAGGTAGGTAGTGCGGTAGCCGAAGCATTGTGGTCCCACTACATCTAAAGCTTTT